>JBKPLV010000361.1:0-15401 GCA_046731795.1 Actinomycetota bacterium
GGACACCGGGGATGGAGCCGAGGAGCAGCCAGCCGAGGATCGAGAAGTCGATGTTCCCCGCGGCCCAATGGGCGGCGCCGGCGACGTACAGCAGCACGGCGGCATGGAAGATGTCCGTGCCGACGACCTTGTGCGCACGCAGCGGGAAGACGACCAGGAGGGTGAGGCCGAAGAAGACGCCGCTCCCGACCGAGGTGAGGCCGACGATGAACCCGCCGAAGAGCCCGATGAGGATCGCGGCGACCTTGTCCCGCCGCGTCAGCTCCCAGTCGGGGTCATCCGCCGCGCCGCGCGTCTGCACGAGGCTCTTCGCGATCAGCCCGACGGCGCCGAACAGGAGAGCCGCGCCAAGGACCTGCCCCATGAGCGACTTCGCGCCGTCGCCGTAACGGTTGGTCAGCCACGTGTTGAGCCACACTCCGAGGAGCGAGGCGGGCACGGAGCCGACGAGCATCCACCCCGCCAGCCGCGCGCGCACGTTCCCCATCCGGCGGTGCTGCACGGCGCCGACGGTCTTGAAGACGGCCCCGTGCGCGATGTCCGTGCCGATCGCGGTCGACGGCGGGATCCCGAAGATGAAGACGAGGATCGGCGTCATGAGCGAGCCGCCGCCCATCCCGGTCATGCCGACGAGGAGCCCCGTGAGGAGCCCCGCGAGCGTCAGCTGCCACGTCACGGAGCCGCGGAGCTCTAGTCGCGATAGGCGTCGATCAGGACTTGCGCCACCTCCGGCCGCGTGAACTCGACCGGCGGCACCTCGCCCTCCCCGAGCATCTCCCGCACCTTCGTACCGGACAGGAAGACTCGATCCTCCGGCCCGTGCGGGCACGACTTCGTGCTCGCCATCGAGCCGCAGACGTTGCACCAGAACGTGTGCTCGAAGAACATCGGCTCGATGTCGAGCTCGTGCGGCGCGAACTCGTCGAAGATGAGCTGCGCGTCGTACGTGCCGTAGTAGTCGCCGACGCCCGCGTGGTCGCGGCCCACGATGAAGTGCGAGCAGCCGTAGTTCTTGCGGCAGATCGCATGCCAGACCGCCTCACGCGGGCCTGCGTAGCGCATCGCCGCCGGGAAAGCGGAGAGGAGAACACGGTCGCCGGGGTAGTAGCCGTCGAGGAGCGTCCGGTAGCAGTCGACGCGCACGGCCGCCGGGACGTCGTCCGACTTGGTGTCGCCCACGAGCGGGTGGACCAGGAGGCCGTCGACCGTCTCCAGTGCCACCTTCGTCAGGTACTCGTGCGCGCGGTGGATCGGGTTCCGGGTCTGGAACCCGACGACCCGCTTCCAGCCGCGCTCGGCGAAGATCCGCCGCGTCTCCGCCGGGTCGCGTGCGAGCTCGGGGAACTCCGACCGAGCGCGCTCGAAAACGGTGACACGACCCGCGAGGTAGAGCGGCTTCTGCGCGTAGAGCCGGGCGACGCCCGGATGCGCGTCGTCCGTCGTCCGGAAGCACTGCTCGGCCTCGCGCTCCTTGTCGTACTCGAACGTCTCCTCGACCTCGAGCACGGCCATGGGCTTGCCGCCCTCGTCGGCGAGAGTGACGCGGTCTCCGGAGGGCGCCGAGTCCACTGCGAGGCACACCGGAAGCGCCCAGGGAAGCCCGCTCCCGAGGTGCATCTCCTCGACGACACGCTCGTAGTCCGGAGCACCCATGAAGCCCTCGAGCGGCGAGAGCGCCCCGGAGGCGAGCATGTCGAGGTCGGAGAGCTCGCGCGAGCTCAGGATGACGACCTCGAGCGAGGCGAGGTCGTCCGGCGCCTCGCCCGTCCGGTCGACGAGCGTGCCGCCGTGGGGCGCGATGAGCCGGTCCGTCGTCGTGGTGCTCACGCCGCGACCTCGGCCGGGATCAGCCCCAGCTCCTCGAGCCGCGCCACGACCTGGGCGGCGGCCTCTTCGGGCTCGGTGGCCTCCGTGTCGACGACGATCTCCGCCGCCTCCGGCGCCTCGTACGGGTCGTCGACGCCGGTGAAGCCCTTGATCTCGCCCGCGAACGCCTTCGCGTACAGGCCGTTCACGTCGCGGCGCGCGCACTCGTCGACCGACGCCTTCACGTACACCTCGACGAAGGGGCCGAACTCCTCGACCATCGCGCGCGCCTTCGCGCGCGTCTCGACATAGGGCGAGATCGCGGCGCAGATGATCGCGCCGCCCTGGCGCGTGAGTCGCGAGGCGACCCAGCCGATGCGCTCGATGTTCGTGTCGCGGTCCTCCTTCGAGAACCCGAGGCCCTTCGAGAGATGCGTGCGCACCGTGTCGCCGTCGAGGTACTCGACGACGGCGCCGCGCCTGTCGAGCTCGGGCCCGACGAGATGCGCGATCGTCGACTTGCCGGAGCCCGAGAGCCCCGTGAACCAGAGGGTGAAGCCGCCCCCACGAACGCGATCCGACTCCGGATGCTCGTGGGCATAGATGTGCTCGGTCATGCCGTCCTTTCGATCTTCGTGTCTTCGTGGATGCCGCACTCGAGCTTGTCGGAGCCGGCCCAACGACCTGCGCGCTCCTCCTGGTCCGGGGTCGTCGGGCGGGTGCAAGGAATGCAGCCGATCGAACGGTACCCCGCATCGTGCAGCGGGTTGTAGGGGACCTCGTTGACGTTCACGTACGCCCACACGCGCTTCTCGTCCCAGTCGGCGAGGGGGTGGATCTTGAAGACCTGGTACCGCTCCGACCACTCGATCTTCGGCGTCTCCGCGCGGCTCGGCGACTGGTCGCGGCGGATGCCGGAGATCCAGGCGTCGTAGGGCTGCAGCGCCTTCACGAGCGGCTCGACCTTGCGGATGTGGCAGCAGCGGTCGGGGTCGCGCTCCCACAGGTTCGGCCCCTCCGCGCGGTGCTGCTCCGCGACTGTCGGGATGCCGGGCTGGATGAGCTTGAGCTGGTACTTCTCCACCAGTGCGTCGCGCGTGTCGTAGGACTCGCGGAAGAAGAGGTGCGTGTCGAGCTCGACCGTGTCCATGCGCAACCCCAGCTCGGCGACCATGTGCACGAGCACGGACGACTGCTTCTGCCACGAGCAGGTGAGGCAGACGCGCGGCCAGAAGAACTGGTGCGTCCACGAGATCAGCTCCTCGGCCGTCATGGCCTCGAAGTCGAGATCAGGGAGTTGCGGCGGGCTCGGCGCTTGAATCGCCAAGCAGGACCTCCTTCAGCGTGTCGGCGCGGAGCCCAAGTCGAAGCGTCTCGAGCGCGATGACCTCCTCCGGCGGGATGTTCCCGAGGTTGACCTCGGGCCCGAAGTGCCGCACGAACCAGGCCTGCGACGACTTCGTCGGCGCCTCCCAGATGAGGTCGTGGAACGAGATCGAGTGCTCGATCTCGTCGACGAGCCCAGTCCGCAGCTCGCCGGTCGGCCGGTAGATGCCGGCGGTGCCGCCCTCGCGGCCCTCCGCGATGACCTTCCAGGCGCCCGCGTCGAGCTCCTCCCGGATCCATTGCACCCACAGGTAGGGAGCGATGTTGACCTCGGAGTCCTTCGAGCCGACCTCCGAGAGCACCGTGAAGTCGTTCGAGAAATCGGCGATCAGCTCGAGCTTCTGCTCGCGGGGGATCTCGAGGGTGCCGTCCGAGATCTCGACGTGCGAGAAGCGATAGTGGGTCAACCAGCGCTTGAACTCGTCCAGCTTCGACTGCGCGTAGACGGCCTCGAAGAGCGTCCCGCCGCACACGACGGGCGTCGAGAACGAGCGGTAGAGCGCGATCTTCTTCTCGAGGTTGTTGGTGACGTAGCTCGTGCCCCAGCCGAGCTTGACGATGTCGACGTACTCGCCGGCCGTGTCGAAGAGCCCCTCGATCTCGCGCAGGTTGAGGCCCTTGTCCATGACGTGCGTGAGGCCGCGGTCGCGGGGCTTGCCCTCGCGAACCGGCACGTCCAGGAAGGTGTGCCCGTCAGAGTCGTGCATAGATCTCCTCCAGCTTCGCCTTGGCGCGATCCTGTACTTCTCGATAGAGCGAGTTGCCGTGCGCGTCGATGCCGACGGTGAGCGGGCCGAAGTCCTTCACCCGGAACTTCCAGAGGCACTCGGGCATGAGCTCCTCCCAGGCGACCTCCTCGATCTCCTCGATCTGCGTGGTCTCGAGCGCCGCGGCCCCGCCGACGATCGCGAAGTAGACCATCCCCAGGCGGTGCATCGGCTCGATCGCCTCGTCCGGGAAGCCGCCCTTGCCGCAGATCGCACGCACCCCGTACTGCGAGCCGAGCCCTTCCGTGAAGCGAACCATGCGCGCCGATGTCGTCGTCCCGATGCAGAGCTTCTCGTACTGGCCCGGGCCGAGCTTGCGGACGTTCGGCGCCGTGTGCAGGAGGAATGCCCCCGAGAGGTCCATCGGCGGCTCGACGCCCTGGTCGAAGATGCGGATCTGGGTGCGGTCGCGGATGCCGATGATGTGGCCCTGCACGACTACCTCGTCGCCCGCGCGGAGCTTCAGGATCTCGGCGGGATCCGTGACCGGGAACGTGACTTCGTGTGTCGCCATCACGCGTCCCTCTCGAAGGTCGTCGAGCCGTCGGCGGCCACGTGTGCCGACGCGCGCCGCGCCGCCCAGCACTGGTAGTTCACGGCGACGGGGTTCAGCGTCATGTGCGTGTCCGCGTGCTCGACGTGGACGGAGAGCACCGTCACGTCGCCGCCGAGGCCCATCGGGCCGACCCCGGTCTCGTTGAGGAGCTGGAAGAGGTCCTGCTCGAGCTCGGCGACGAGCGGATCGGAGTTGTGCGTTCCGACCGGCCGCGCGATCGCCTCCTTCGCGAGATGCATCGCGTAGTCCGCCGAGCCGCCGATCCCGACGCCGACGATCCCGGGCGGGCACGGCTTGCCGCCCGCGCCGACGATGGACTCGAGCACGAACTTCTTGATCCCCGTCACTCCGTCGGCCGGGACGCACATCTTGAGGAAGCTCATGTTCTCGGAGCCCGAGCCCTTGGGCACGCACTTCACGTCAAGCCCGTCCCAGTCCGGCACGAAGTCCCAGTGCACAATCGGGACACGGAAGCCGACATTCGCGCCGGTGTTCTCGCGGGTCAGCGTGTGAACCGTGTTCGAGCGCAGTGGATGCTCGACGGTCGCGCGCTCGGTCCCTTCCTTCAGTGCCGCATAGATCCGTGCGGGGTGGAGCGGGAAGTGCTCGCCGACCTTGCAGTAGTAGACCGCGATGCCCGTGTCCTGGCAGACGAGGTTCTTCTCGTCCTCCGCGACCGTGACGTTCTTGAGGATCGTCTGCAGGACGCGCTGCCCCGTGACGGAGGTCTCGCGGCGGGCAGCGTCGCCGAGCGCGTCGCGGAGATCCTGCGGGATGTCCTTCAGCGCCCAGACGTAGAGGTGCGCAGCGGCGTCCGCAACGGCCGTATCGAGATCGGTCGCGACGACGCTCATGCGCGCGTCCTCTCCGCGGCCGCCTTGCCGGCACGCCGTCCGAAGACGACGCACTCGAGCAGCGAGTTGCCCATCATGCGGTTCCTTCCGTGGGTGCCGCCCGCGATCTCGCCGCAGGCGAAGACGCCCTCGAGCGTCGTCTCCGCGTGCTCGTCGATCACGAGGCCACCGTTCTGGTAGTGGAGGACGGGATACGTGTAGATCGGCTCGGTCAACGGGTCGATGCCCGCACCGCGATACCGGCGAAGCATGTACGGCAGCGAGATCTCGGCGTCCTCAGGCTTGATGCGCGTCGTGTCGAGCCATACCGCCGGCCGCCCGTCCGGCGTCTCGACGCCGCGCCCCGCAGCGACCTCGTCGACGATCGCCTGTGACACCTCGTCACGAGGGCCGAGCGAGTCGGTGAACTCTTCGCCCTCGGCATTCAGAAGGACGGCGCCGTACGCGCGCGTCGTCTCGGGGATCGAGTAGCCCTGCATCGTCGAGGGCCAAGCACCGCCGTTCGGGTGGTACTGGAGGGCGTCGAGATCCCGCGCCTCCGCGCCTGTCTCCAGCGCGACCCGCGTGACCTCGCCCGTCGCGTTCGGGTGGTTCGTGGAGAGCTCGCCGCGCACCTCGGCCTCGGCGAAGCAGCGACCGCCGGCGGCGAGCACGACGGCTCCCGCCCGGATCTCGGCCGGGCCCTCCCTCGTCTCGAAGGACGCGATCCAGGCGCCCGCCGAGGGCTCGAGTGCACGAAGGGCGTGGTGCGGGAACTCCTCGCCATCGCTGGCCTCGTAGGCATCGCGTAGAGCCTTCGTGATCGCATGCCCGGTCCGGTCTCCCACCTGGAGCAGTCGCTTCCGGGAGGCGCCGCCACAGCGCGCGAGCCGGTAGCCGCCATTCGACCTCGTGAACTCGACGCCGAGCGCTTGGAGCCAGTGAATCGCGGACTGCGCCTCGCTCGTGAGCACCTCGACGAGACGAGGGTGGGCAGTGTGGTGCGAGCTTCGCATCACGTCCTCCGCGTGGAGCTCGGGGGAGTCGTCCTCGCCGAAGGCCGCCTGGATGCCGCCTTGCGCCTTCGCCGAGTTGCACGCCTGCAACGTGGTCTTGGTCGCGAGCGCGACGCTCGCGCCCGCCTGAACGGCCGAGGTCGCCGAGGCAAGTCCCGAAGCGCCGCTGCCGACGACGAGCACGTCGAAGGTTGCCCGCGAGCGCATGGGGTGGATCCTAGCTCAGATTCTTATTCCTGTCATTAGTTGATGTTATTTGCCGCTCCTCGAAATGGATCCGTTCGCAAGCGGTTAGACTCCCCCGCTCATGGAACCGCTCGCGTCCCGCTCGCGTTTCGCGGGGGAGACCATGTTTCCCCCGCGTGCCCCCTTCTTCTTGAGAGCATGGGGAACCTTCCGGTTCCCCACACCCCTCCACGCCCATCAGGCGAGGATCGTCTGATGGGAACGCTCGGCGAGATCGTCAAGCCCGGATTCATCACCGTCGCCCCCGAGGACACCCTCGGCGAGGTCGCCGAGCGCATGAGCGCGCAGAACGTCGGCTCGGTCGTGGTGAAGGACTTCGGCCGACTCATCGGGATCCTCACCGAGCGGGACATGCTGCGCGCGATGGCGGCGCGTGTCCACACGAGCGACGCCCGCGTGCGTCAGTGGATGACGGAGAACCCGATCACGGCGTCACCCGACACGACCTTCGACGAGGCGCAGGAGATCATGCTGGACAAGGGATTCAGGCATCTCCCGGTGGTCGACGGCGAGACGATTCTCGGCATCGTGAGCCTCCGCCGCATCATGGGCGGCAGGCGTCACGCCGACACCTAGTCAGTCGCAGGCGGAGACGACGCCCTTCGTGACGGCCGTCGCCGCGGCGGACACGCTCACTCCGCGCCGCTTCAGCTGCGCCACGAGCTTCGGGCTCTTCCGCATGTCCTGCGCGGCCTGGTCCTTGGCGGCGTCGGGGCTGAGCAGGGTGAGTCCGCAGGCGCCGGGATTCCTCGTGCCGCCGATCCACCCGAGCGCATAGAGGTACTTCAGCGCGGGCTTGGCATACGGGGCCTGCTTGTAGGCGCTCTTCGCGCCTGCGGTCGGCACCTTCTGTGCCTTTGCCGCCTTCGCGACGGCCGCGACCCCGACGGTGCTCGAGGTGAAGACGGCCTCGACGTTCCTGCCGTAGGCACCGGTCAGCGTGACGGCCATCAGGCTGATGGCTGCGAGGATCCCTGCGTACTCGACGACCACGCGCACATCGTCCGTCCGCGCGCGCGATCCGTCAACGTCTCACCAGATCGAGCGGAGAAGCGCCTCGATCTCGGCCGGGCTCGCCGGGCGCGGGTTGGAGCGAGCGCCGGGTCGCTGCGAGACCTCGCGGGCGACCAGGTCGAGCTCGTCTGCGGGGATTTCGAAGTCACGGAGCCGCTCGAAGCCACCGAGCCGCGCGAGCTCCTCGACGCGTGCGGGTGCATCCTCGACGCCGATCGCACTCGCGAAGGCCGCGATCGCGTCGGGAACGGCGGGCTCGTTGAAGCGCAAAGCGGGAGCGAGACAGAGCGCGTTCATAGCTCCGTGCGACGCTCCATATCGGCCTCCGAGCGCCTGCGCCATCGCATGGGCGAGGAAGAGCCCGCGCTCGGCGAGCGCTTTCCCACCGTGCATGGCACCCCGGAGGAGGCGGATCCGAGCGTCGATGTCTCGGCCGTTCACCGCGATCTCGGGTAGCGACTGCGCGATGAGAGCGGCGCCGGCGGCCGCGTCGTCGCAAGGACCCGCGTAGAGCGCCTCGGCGCAGTGGGCGAGCGCGTTCATCGCGGTGCCCACGCTCTCGTCGAGCGGGAGCGCGAGCGTCAGGCCGACCTCGTAGACGACGGCGACGGTGTTCGCGCCCGAGCCGCCCGTCTTCGCGCGTCGAGTCTCGTCGCGCGTGCCGAAATAGCCCGTCCATTCGGCGCCGGAGTACGTCGTCGGGATCGCGACGAGGCGCTGCCCCGTGGCCGCGGACACGGCCTTCCCGGTGTCGATCGCGCTGCCACCGCCCACCGCGACGAGCCCGTCCGCGCGCTCAGCGGCCGCCGTGGCAGCCGTGACGACGCCGACCGGCGAGTGACGACGAACGCCGGTGAAGCGCTCGGCGACGGGAACGTCGAGGTCCGCGAAACGCGGGCTCGTCACGAGAAGCGGTCGCGCGATTTCGAGCTCGGCGAGCAGCGGGCCGACCTCGTCGAGCCCCCAGCGGACGATCACGGCGCGAGCTGGTCGCGCGCGAACTCGACGAATGCCTGCGCGACCCTCGTCCTCGCGCGACCCGACGCCGATGCGAGCGAGATCTCCCTCGTTGCGTCGAGGCCCTCCACTCGCGACTCCGCGAGTCGGCCGGCGGCGAGATCGGCCTCCACGGCAGTGCGGGAGATGAACGTGACGCCGTAGCCCGCCTCGACGGCGCGTCGCACGGACTCCTGCAGGCCGAGCTCGAGCCGCACGTCGAGGTCGCGGAGCCTCACGCCTCGCCGCCGCAGCGCGTCCTCGACGATCTGGCGCACGCCCGCGCCCTCCTGCATGAGGATGAGCGGGGCCTCACGAAGCTCCTCGAGCTCGACCGTGCGGCCAGCAAACGGGTGGCCTGGCGGGCACGCGAGGATCACCTGGTCCGAGAAGAACGGCTCGAAGCGGACGCCACGATGACGGCGCGAGGCCCCCACGATCCCGAGCTCGAGCTCGCGCGCCGCGACTCGTTCCACGACGGAATGCGTGTCGGACACGGTCAGGAAGACGCGAACGTCCGGATGCAGACGCTGGAACTCGCCGAGCACGACGGGGACTGCGACCGCCGCAGGGCCGGTCGACGCACCGAGCACGAGGTCGCCCGCGACCGCGCCGTCGCTCGACGCCGCGACCTCGGAGACGAGCTGGTCCTCGAGCGCGAGCATGCGCTGCGCGCCGCGATAGAGCCGCCATCCGGCCTCGGTCGGCTCCACTCGCCGGCCGGAGCGATCGAGCAGTTGGGTGCCGAGCCGCTTCTCGAGTGCGCGAACCTGCAACGAGACCGCCGGCTGTGTGACCCCGAGCCGGTCCGCCGCCTGCGAGAAGCTCCTGCGCTCGACGACCGCGCAGAACGCGGCGAGCTGGCGCGTATCCATAAGGGAACCTTATCCGTCAGAACCAGCCGCGCTCCGCGAGCCAGTGCTCGAGGAGCGGATCGGTCAGCACCGGCCCAGCCTCCGTGATGCTCGCCTCCGCCTTGCCGACGAGCCCCGCGAGCGCCCGGTCGACGCTGCCCTTGCGCAGCCCGAGGAACCGCAGCGTCTCGTCGGCGTACAGGCTGCGCGAGGGCACCGCGAGCGCCACCGTCACCCGCTGCTCGTTGACCGAGAGTGACTCCCAGCGCGCTCGCAGAGCGGGCGCTGCGATCGCGACCGCTGTCTCACGTGCGTCGACGAACGCGGCCTCGTCCGCCGTCGACCCCTCGGGGACGAGCTCCCAGAGGTGGTGCGCGACGAGCATCGTCCGCTGCGGATGACCTCGTGCGAATGCGAGAAGCGGGTCGAGTGCGTTCCCGATGTCGCGTCCGGTGCTCCGGAAGCGCTGCTCGAGGTACGCGGCCGTCGCATCGTCCGGAAGCGGGCGCAGCTCGAGGGGTACCGCGTGGTCGAGGAGCGGTCGGGAAGGATCCTCGAAGAGGCGCTCCATGAGCGTCGGCGCCGATCCTGCGAACGCATAGGACGCGACCGACGCCTGGTGCTGGATGACGCTGCGCAGCATCCCGTCCGCGCCGTCGACCCGCAGGAGGTCCTGGAACTCGTCGAACGCCACGAAGCTGCGCGCTCCCGTCCGCTCGAAGACCTTCGCGGGAAGGTCGAGCAACCGGAGGAGCACGCTCTCGACGTCGATGCGCGGATTCGATTGCAAGGACGCGGTGAAGCCCCCGGCCCCGAGCGAGAGCCCGACCTTCCACGAGCGAAAGAGGGCGTCGACCGTGCGCCTCACGGAGCCCTTCAGCGACCGGTCGTACGCCCGCTCGATCCGGACGACCAGGCTCGACAGCGAAAGCACCCCCTCGAGATCGACGAGCGCCGTCGCCCAACCCGTGCCGCCGGCGTCGAGGAGGGCGCGCCGCAACAGGCTCGTCTTGCCGTACCGCCGAGGAGCGACCAGGCGCGAGGCATGTCCTCCCTCGGCGAGCGCGAGCAGCCGTGCCGCTTCGTGCTCGCGATCGACCATGTCGCGCGGATCGAGCTCGCCCGAGACGCGGAAGGGATTGGTCGGCACAGCTCTAGTCTGCCGCGTGCAGGCCATCTTGTCTACTCGAAGCAGACCATTTGGTCTGCTTGGTGCAGACCGAGTGCTAGGGTACCGCGGCGTGCGCGTCTGGATCGACGTCTCCAACTCCCCCCAGGTGCCGTTCTTCCGACCGCTGATCGCGCTCCTTCACGAGCGCGGGCACGAGGTGCAGGTGACAACGCGGGAGTACGCTCAGACGACGGAGCTCCTTCAGCTGCACGGCATCGAGCACGACGTGGTCGGGCCCCGTCACGGAGGAGCGGGCGCGCTCGGCAAGGTGCGCGCGATGGGCGGCCGGCTTCGCGCGCTCCGGAGGTTCGCCCGGGGGCGCAGCTTCGACATCGCGGTCTCGCACGCCTCGCACGAGCTGCCCATGGTCGCGCGCTCGCTCGGCATCCCCTCGTCGTATGCATTCGACTACGAGTTCGCGCGTGTCCAGCACGGGTTCGGCTGCCGTGCGGCACGTCGGGTCGTCGTCCCGGAGGCGATCCCGCAGGATCGCCTCGACGGACTCGGCGCCCGCGCCACGAAGCTATTGCGCTACCCCGGGCTGAAGGAGGAGTACTACCTCCGGGGCTTCACGCCCGATCACCGTGTCCTGGGCGCACTCGGCATCAGCAGTGAGCACGTCCTCGTCGTCGTCAGGACGCCTCCCGACGTGTCGCTCTACCACCGCGAGGCGAACCCGCTCTTCGGCGGCGTCCTGGAGCGTCTCGGCGGCGATCCGGCCGTCCGCGCGGTCGTCCTTCCGCGTACCGCCGAGCAGCGGGGGGAGATCATGGCGCGCGGGCTCCCATCGATCCTCGTTCCCGAGCACGCGATCGACGCACAGAGCCTCGTCGCCCAGGCCGACCTCGTCGTCTCGGCGGGCGGGACGATGAATCGCGAAGCGGTCGCCCTCGGCGTCCCCGTGTACACGACGTTTGCGGGCCGACTCGGCGCGGTTGACGCACGACTCGTCGAAGAGGGACGGCTCCGCGTCCTCGCCGACGCGGCGGATGTTCACCTCGAGAAACGGCCCGAATCGGTGACGCCGGCGGGACGCGATCCGGCAGTGCTGCTCGATCTGCTCCTCACTGCCCTCGAGCGCTAGCGTGCGCCTTGCCGACCGGTTAAGGTCGCGCTGTTCCAACCAAGGCAGGGGAAAGGGGAGACCTCAGATGAAGAGACGCACGCTCGGGCTGGCGCTCGCCGGTCTGGCCGTCGCCGCGCTGGCTCTCGGCGCGGCCGCTGTCGCCGGCCTGCAGCCCGCCAACCTCTCGTACACGCCGAACTCCGAGAGCCAGATGACGAACATCGACGTCGCGCGAGCCTACGCCAAGAACTACTACGGCGCCCACACGGCGGTCGCGGGCTCCGGCACGACGGGAACGTGGAACACGCCTCTGAACCTCGACAGCAACTACGCGGCCGAAGCACGTTCGGTCGCGAAGCAAGGTGGGGACTGGCTCGAGGCGCGAAAGAACGTTCCGAACAAGGCGATCGTGCTCGATGTCGACGACACGACCCTGACCACCTGGAACTACGAGCTGTACTCGAACTGGGACTTCAACCCGGCGACGAACGCCAACTTCGTCGGCCTCACGGGCACCACGTTCACCGGGAACATGTTCCCCGCCACACCGGGGATGCTCGACCTGGTCGACAAAGCCCACGACCTCGGCTACGCGATCTTCTGGATCACGGGGCGCGGTGACGCACAACACCAGGCCACCGTCGCCAACCTCCAGGACGATGTCGCAGCCGGGCTTCCGAACATCACGTCCGTAACCCTGTCCGGGAAGACGATCGACGAGGTCGACGCCGGCTATCCAGCCCCGACGGCGATCAACACCGGTCACGGCGGATTCACCGACGGTCTGTTTACGAAGCCGCCGGTGGGCTCGTATCCGGCGTACCTGAACCAGCCTCAGTTCTGCGCGGCCGCTATCGCCGCGAACGCGTCGTGCGCGACGATCCCGTACAAGTCGGGCACGCGGGCGTACATCGAGTCGCAGGGCTACGACATCGTCGCCGACTTCGGCGACCAGTTCTCCGACCTCGAGGGCGGGTTCGCCGACAAGACGTTCAAGATGCCGAACCCGAACTACTACCTGCCGTAGGAAGCAGCTAGACCGGCTCGGATGCGGGCGTCGCCTCGGTGGCGCCCGCGCCGTCTCCGGCGAGGACCTCGATCCGCTGAGGTGACGCCACCAGCCTGTTCAGGCGGCCGATCAGCTCGAGCGTCTCACCGGCGTCGACGAACTGGGCGAGCTGGTCGAGCTCGGTCTCGAGCCAGCGCGGGTCGATTGGCGGACGCGTGACGAGCATGATCGCCTCGTGCGCCGAGGGCGCGACGTTCTCGGTCTCCGCCCAGAGCTCCTCGTGCAGCTTCTCCCCCGGCCGCGGGCCGACGAACTCGATCGCGATGTCGCGCCCGGGTTCCTTCCCCGAGAGGCGGATCATCGTCTCGGCGAGGTCGGCGATCCTGACCGGCTCTCCCATGTCGAGGACGTAGACCTGCCCGCGACCGCCCATGGCTCCTGCCTGGATGATCAGCTGGACGGCCTCGGGGATCGTCATGAAGAAGCGCGTCATGTCCGCGTGGGTGACCGTCAGCGGGCCGCCGCGCGCGATCTGCTTGCGGAAGATCGGGATGACGCTTCCGGACGAGCCGAGGACGTTCCCGAACCGCACGCCGCAGAACCTCGTGGTCGTGTCGTCTCGGTGCCCCCAGGCCTCGATGATCCACTCGCAGATCGCCTTCGACTGGCCCATGACCGTCTTCGCGTTGACCGCCTTGTCCGTGGACACGAGCACGAAGCGCTTCGCCCCGTACTCGACGGCGACGTCGGCGACCGTGCGGGTGACCAGCGTGTTGTTCCGGACCGCCTCGAGCGGGTTCGCCTCCATGAGCGGGACGTGCTTGTACGCCGCCGCGTGGAAGACGACCGCCGGGCGGTACTTCTCGAAGACCTGGCGCATCTTCGTCGCGTTGCCGGCGTCCGCGAGGACCGCAGCGGTCGCATGGAAGCCGCGCTCGCCGACGAGCTCGCGCTCGATCTCGAACAGGCCGGGCTCGCCGTTGTCGACCAGGACGAGCCGGGTCGGGCGCATACGGGAGATCTGCCGGCAGAGCTCGGAGCCGATCGAGCCGCCGGCGCCGGTGACGAGCACGACCTCGCCGGCGAGGTAGCTCGCGATCGAGTGGAGGTCGACCTCGACCGGCTCGCGGCCGAGGAGGTCCTCCACCTCGACCGGTCGGATCTGCCCCGTGAGGTTGAAGTCGCCCGCGATCAGCTCGTGCAGGTTCGGCAGCGTCTTGACGGGGATGGACTCGGCACGGGCCATCGCAACGATCCGCTCGCGCACGTCACCGGACGCGGAGGGGATGACGATGAGCAGCTCGTCCGGCCGGCGCTCGCGGAGGAGCGCGGGCAGCTCCGCGGTCGTCCCGAGGACCCGCACTCCGTGGAGCCTCAGGTTCTTCTTGCGGGGATCGTCGTCGACCAGACCGATCGGCGTGTAGCCGAGGGACGGGTTGCGCAGCATCTCGCGGAGCATGAGCTGGGCCGCGTCACCCGCGCCAACGAGGAGCACCTCGCGGCCGCGCGCGACGATCGTGCCCGCCGACGGCCGCTCGATGAGCGTCCTCGTGAGCAGGCGCACGCCCATGACGAACGCGAGCAGGAGAAGCAGGTCGATGACCCAGATCCCACGCGGCACCTTGGCGGGGTGGAAGTCGAGCAGAGTGAAGACGAGGAAGGTCGCGACCACCGCTAGGGCGACGCCGCGGAGCAGTCCCCACATGTCCTGGGTCGAGACGTACCGCCACCAGCGGTTGTAGAACCCGAAGAGGATGAAGACCGGGAGCGTGACTCCGACGACGAGCGTTACGACGTCCCAGTCGAGGTAGCGGTCGTAGTAGCGCGGCCAGTCCGCGTCGAAGCGGACGTACCACGAGAGGATCCAGGCCGCGGCGATCAGCGCCGCATCCACGGCCACCTGCCACAAGCGGTGCCGGTTGACCGGGCTGCGCATGCCTACGCGGCGACGCCGGCGACCGAGCGCACGGCGTCTACGACGCGCTCCTGCTGCTCGAGGTCGATGCCGCCCCACATCGGAAGGGCGAGGTTCTCCGCCGCGGCGCGCTCGGTCTCCGGAAGCGATCCTTCCGCGACGCCGAGGTACGCAAGCGCGGGCTGGAGGTGAAGCGGCGTCACGTAGTACGAGGCGCTGGCGATTCCGGCGGCGGTGAGAGCCTCTGCGATCTCCGAGCGGCGCTCCGAGCGGACGACGAACAGGTGGTAGACGTGCCCGGGCTCGTCGACGGGCAGGTCGACGAGCTCGCCGAGTCCGAGCTCTGCGTAGCGGGCTGCCGCCTCGCGGCGTGAGTCGTTCCAGCCGGCGAGCCGGGGCAGGAAGACACGCAGCATCGCCGCCTGCACGGCGTCGAGCCGGGAGTTCGTCCCGACGAGCTCGAAGGTCTGCTTGTCACGCGAGCCGTGGAAGCGCAGCTTGCGGACGCGCGCGGCGACGTCGTCGTCCAGCGAGGTCACGAGCCCGCCATCGCCCAGCGCGAAGAGATTCTTGGTCGGAAAGAAGCTGAACGTCGAGCAGATCCCGGTTCGCGCGATGCCCTCGGCGCCGAACGCCTGCGCGGAGTCCTCGATCAGCGGGAGGCCCAGCGACGCCAGCTCCGCGACGGGAGCCGGCCGGCCGAACAGATGGACCGGGATGAGCGCCTTCGTCCGCGAGGTGATACGCGCGGCAACGTCCTCGGGAT
>JBKPLV010000362.1:0-6661 GCA_046731795.1 Actinomycetota bacterium
GGCGGTAGCCCGCGCCGCTCCGAGCCGGGACGACGAGCCCGTCCTGCTCGAGGTAGCGCAGCATGCGCGGCGACCAGCCCGTCCGCCGGCTCGTCTCGCCGATCGTCATCCACGGCTCCATGCCGTCGCAACCCTACCAGAGGTTTGTCAAGGTTCGTCCAGCGGCGGCCCGCGGCGCGGCACAGGCGTCGAGTGGACGATCGAGGTGGTCGTAAGGCCGTGTGGAGTGAAACGATCGAGCACGTCCTCGAGCTCGTCGATCGAGCGCAGGTGCAGTCGCAGCAGGTAGCAGTCCTCGCCCGTGATCCGGTGGCACTCGGCCACTTCCGGCGTCTCGCGCGCGATCTCGGGGATGCGCTGGAGCTGCCCGGGCGAGGGACGGATGCGCACCACGGCCGAGACCGGGAAGCCGAGCGCGGCCGGATCGAGCGCCGCGTAATAGCCCGTGATCACACCGGCGCGCTCGAGGCGCTGGACGCGATCCGAGACGGCCGGCGCGGACAGGCCGACGCGGCGCCCGAGCTCAGCCATACCGACGCGGCCCTCCGCCTGCAGCTCGCCGAGGATGCGCAGGTTGAGATCGTCGAGAAGTTTTGATTCGTAGGCAGTGGTGTCGCGCGTCCGTGCTTTGCGAGGCAATTCGTCTCCAGGTCCGTCGATCGGCCATTCCACTATGACACGGCGGAGCAGACCATGTCTTCATGACGTCGACGGCGATCTCGTCGCTGGGGAGGCGCGGCCTCGCCACGTCGCCTCCTCCTCACGTCTACTTCGTCACGAGCGCGGTGTTCCACTACCTCGGGCCGGCGTTCGCCGTGCTGCTCTTCGCGCGGGTCGAACCGCTCGGCGTCGCCTGGTTCCGGATCGTGAGCGCCGCGGCCATCTTTGCGCTCTGGCGCCGGCCGTGGCGCCGGGTGTCCGTCGCCGATCGCACGGCACGCTTGACCGTGGTCTGGCTCGCGCTCGTCCTCGCGACCATGAACGTCTGCTTCTACGTCGCGATCGACCGCCTGCCGCTGGGCACGGTCGCCGCGATCGAGTTCGTCCCGGTCATTGCGTTAGCGGCTCTCGGTGCACGCAGCCTGCGCAACGTGCTGGCGCTCGGCCTCGCAATCACCGGCGTCTACGTGCTGACCGACCTCCGTCTCGAGGCTGACATGCTCGGGTTCGGGCTGGCGTTCGCGAACGCCGCGCTGTTCGCGGCGTACATCGTGCTGGCCCACCGCCTGGCTCGCAGCCGGAGCCTCTCCCGGCTCGACGGCCTCGCGGCAGCGATGCTGCTCGCGGCAGTCGTCGTGACCCCGATGGCAGGATGGAGCGCGCTGCCGTCGATCCTCGACCCGATCGCCATCGTGGCGGGCATCGGCGTCGGACTCGCGTCATCCGTCATCCCGTACGCCCTCGACCAGCTTGCGATGGCCCGGCTGAGCCGTGCGACCTACTCGCTCATGGTGTCGCTGTTCCCTGCCCTCGCGACGGTGATCGGGATCGTCGTCCTGAGACAGGTCCCGGCTCCGCTAGAGGTTGCGGCCGTGGCGCTCGTGGTCGCGGCGGTGGCCGTGCACCGCGAACGGGAGGGCGTCGTGTGAGGCTCAGCTGTTCCGCGGGAGCGCGTACACGACGATGCGCTGCCGCGAGGACCCGCGCGGGTTGCACGCGGACAGCAGCAGGACCTCATGTCGCCGAGCGTCGGCGATGTGCAGGTTCCTCGCGGACAGGATCCTGCGACCGGACACGGTGTAGGCGTACATCCGGCCGCGCCAGCGGAGGTAGATCGCATCGCCCGTCCGCAGGCGGTCGAGCCAGTAGAACGGCCTCGTGTGGGTCGTGCGATGGCCGGCGATCGCGATCGTGTCGCCGCCGCCCGGCCGCCCCGTCACGGGCCACCACGCCGGCCCCTCGTCCAGCGTGGTCCCGATCTTCGCTCGTAGATCGAGCTTCGGGATCTTGATGAGCGCCGGCGAGCTGGAGGCTACCGTCCGCGCCGGCGTCGTCTTCTGCTTCGCACGTTCGTTGGGCGCCCGCACGGGCATCGTGCCCACCTGGACTGCGGCCGGCGAGATCGCGGGCGTCGGGAGCGCGGCGGCATCTGCGCCTCCGTACCAGCGAACGAACCCAACAGTGGCGAGCGCCCCCACCAGGAAAGACAGGAGGATGGAGGCGCTCGCCTTCATGTGCTTACGGGGTGAACGGAGCAGGCTGCGCGGCCGTGCTCGGCTTGGCCTGACTCGCGGCCGCCGACACGAGCTCGTCGCTGCTCGCGCTGACCTTCTGCTTCTTCTGTGCAGGCGGAGTGAACACGCCGGGCTCCTGCGCCGGCGGCTGCTCGACCTCGCCGGACGGAGTCGTCTCGGTCGGAGTCGTCTCGGCCGGAGTCGTCCCGGCCGGAGTCGTCTGCGACGGGGTGGTCTCCGTCGGGGTGGACGGGGTCGACGTCGTCGTCTCCGTCGTCGTCGTGTCCGTCGTGGTCGTCTCCGTGGTCGTCGTCTCCGTCGTGGTCGTCTCGGTCGTGGTCGTCTCGCCCTTGCAGTGGTCCTCGTTCACACCACCGTTGTTTCCGTGCTGGTCGCAGTCCTTCCCGTTCTCGGACGGGTCGTCCTTGCACTGCCCTGCGTTCCCGTTCTGGTCGCCGTTGCCGTGGTCGCACTGATCCTGACCAGGCGGCGACACGGGCTTGTCGGCTGTGGCAGCGAACGCCGCGGCGCCTCCGAGCCCGAATGCCGCGATCATCGCGGCGATGACAAACAGTCTCTTCATCCCCAATCCTCCCGTTCGCCGTCGAGCGGCGAGCCCGTAAGTACGTTGCCGTACTCAGCTAAGTCACCCCGGCGGGGCATGGGATCCCTCGATCTGAGTAACCCCATCCCTCGACCGAGGTAATTCGGAGCGGTTACGGGGCTGAAGTGCCCTCTCGGCCGTACTTGTCCTGGACCCGGACGACGTCCGAGAGCTGCGGCGTCGAGACCTCGATGACGAGCGTGTCCTCGATGGCGGTGACGCGATGGACCGTCCGAGGGCGGAAGTGGTACGCATCCCCGGGCACCAGCTCGAAGCTCTCGAGCTCGCCGCCGAGCTCACCGAGCTCGAGCCGAGCGCGACCCTCGTGCACCAGCCAGGACTCGTCCTTCACCTCGTGGTACTGGAGGCTCAGCGACTCCCCGGCGCGCACGAAGAGGAGCTTGCCGACGTACTCGTCCGCCTCCGCCCAGACGAGCTCCCAGCCCCACGGCTTGTCGACCTTGCGCGGCGACACGGAGTAGCGGTTCATGTGAAGCGCAGGGCCTCGTCCGGGATGCGCTGGCCGGCCCCGACCCGGATCCCGTGGTCGAGCACGTTCCCGCTTCCGACCTTCGCGCCCGGTCCCACCACCGCCAGGTTGCGGAGTTCCGAGCCCGCCCCGAGCTCGGCGTCGTCGCCGAGGATCGAGCCGATGACGACTGCGCTAGCGCCGACACGCGTGTGTGCACCGACGACCGCGTTCTCGACGATGGCCCCCTCCTCCAGGCGCGCGCCCGCGCCGAGTACGGCGAGGCTGCCCAGACGCGAGCCTCTCTCCACGACCGCGCCGGGACCGACATAGACGGGAGGGACGAGCTTCGCGTCGGAGTGGACGTCCGCGGTCTCGTCGACGAGCGTGAAGTCGGAGCCAAGCGCGTCGCCGACCGCGGTCTCGAAGACCCGCTCGAGCACGTCGCGATGCGCCTGGAGATACGACTCGGGCGTTCCCACGTCGAGCCAGTAGCCGGGGAGCGCGACGCCGAACACGGAGCCTTCCGCCGCCAGCCGCGGGAACACCTCGCGCTCGATGGACACCGTGCGCTGCGGCGGCACCAGCTCGAGCACCTCCGGCTCGAGCACGTACAGGCCCGCGTTGATGAGGTCGGTGTCGATCTCCTCCGGGCGCGGCTTCTCGAGGAACGTCTCGACCCGTCCGTCCGCGGCCGTGCGCACGAGCCCATAGCGGCTCGGGTCGGCGACGGGAGTCAGCAGAATCGTCGCCTTGGCGCCGTTCGACCGATGAAACGCGACGAGCTCATTCAGATCCGCCTCGCGCAGCGAGTCGCCGTTCAGCGCGAAGAAGCTGCCTTCGAGCTCGCGTCCTGCGAACCCGATCGCACCGCCCGTCCCGAGAGGCTCGTCCTCCACCGCGTATGCGAGCGACATGTTGTCGTGCCTGTCGCGGAAGACGCTCTGGATCTGGCTGGGCAAATGTCCGCAGGAAACGATCGCGTGCTCGACGCCGTGCCGCGCGAGGTGCTCGAACGTGTACGCGAGCAGCGGCCGATCGACGAGCGGCAGCATGTCCTTGCGCGTGCGGTCCGTGAGCGGTCGGAGCCTGGTCCCCTGCCCGCCGACCAGGATGACGGCCGGAAGCGTCATGCAACCGGCCGGCCGACGCCTTCGTAGACGAAGCCGAGCGCGCGGAGCTTGGCAGGATCGAGGAGGTTGCGGCCGTCCACTACGACGTTGCCGCGCATCCGCACTGCGGCGTCGGCCCAGTCGAGCTCGCGCACCTCGGGCCACTCGGTGACGACCACGGCGGCGTCCGCGCCCGTCAGCGCCTCGAGCGCGCTGGCCGCGATCTCGACGCCGTGCAGATGTGCCGCGCCGTCGGCGACCGGGTCCCACGCGATCACGTCGGCCCCCTCGGAGAGCAGGCGCCCGGCGAGAACGAGGCTTGGCGCCTCGCGCATGTCGTCCGTGCCCGGCTTGAACGCCAGGCCGAGGAGCGCGATCCGCTTGCCGCGCAGCGGCCCGAGCCGCCGCTCGAGCTTGCCGATCACGCGCCGCTTCTGCAGCTCGTTGACCTCGATCACGGCGTTGAGGAGCTGGAAGTTGTAGCCCGAGTTCGCGGCGAGCTGCTTCAGCGCGAGCGAATCCTTCGGGAAGCAGCTCCCGCCGTATCCGATCCCGGCACGGAGAAAGGACGACCCGATCCGGCGATCGAGGCCGATGCCCTCGGCGACGGTGGTGACGTCGGCGCCGGTCGCCTCGCACACGTTCGCGATCTCGTTGATGAACGAGATCCGCGTGACGAGGGCGGCGTTGGCCGCGAGCTTCACCATCTCGGCTGACGGGACGTCGCAGCGGACGATCGGGGCATCGATGCCTTCGTGCAGCTTCGCGATCACGTCCCCGTCGGCGACGTCGAACGCGCCGATGACGATGCGATCCGGCTCCATGAAGTCAGTGACCGCCGTGCCCTCGGCGGTGAACTCCGGATTGGAGACGTAGCCGACGTTCGAGAGCCCGCGGTCGTCGAGGCGATGACGCACCGCGCGCCCGGTCCCGACCGGCACAGTGCTCTTCATGGCGATGACGATCCGCCGGTCGACCCGCGGAAGCTCGTCCACCACCGTCCAGACCGCCGAGAGATCAGCGTCGCCCGAGTACGTCGGGGGCGTCCCGACGGCGACATACACGACGTCCGCGCCCTCGACAGCCTCGGTCACGTCCGTCGTGAATGAGAGCCGGTCGCGGTTCCGCTCGAGCATCTCCTCGAGGCCCGCCTCGTAGATCGGCACCCGGCCGGCGCGAAGCCCGGCGACCTTGTCCTCGACAACGTCGCGGACGACGACGTCGTGGCCAAGCTCCGCGAAGCACGCGCCCGTGACGAGGCCGACGTACCCCGCGCCGAAGACGGCGACCTTCACGCGGCTAGCGCCTCTTCACCGAGCCGAGCGGCTTGAGGCCCTTGGCGATGGCGAGCATGGTCTCGTTCGAAAGGTGGTCGAGGAGGGTGTTGACCACCCAGTAGCTCGCCTTCGGGGTCCGGAGAACGACCATGTGGAGCTTCGCGCCGTCGTAGTAGAGGTCGTAGGTGCGGCCGCCGATGTGGCGCGTGAGGCTCTTGTCGGCGAGGACGGGCGCATCCTCCCAATCGGTCATTTCAACGCCCCAGTACTCGTTCGAGGCCGTGCGGTAGACGAGGCGGAGGGCCTTGTGGTCCTCGGAGGGGTCGATCCAGTACATCCGGACCGGCATCGTCGAGTCGGTCCACGAGCTCCGCTCGATCACAGTCGGCACCATCAGCGGGAAGGGGACGCGCTTACGCCGCTCGCGGAGCGTGTCGATCGACGCGTTCGGCCCGTAGATGATGGCCGGTTTCTCGCGCTTCGGTGTCTGGTCGATCGCCGCCGGCGCGAGCGTTCCGTGGAAGGTCTGCCCCACGACGACGGTGAGCATCGAGCCGTTCGAGAGCGCGCGGATGTTCTTCGGCAGCTCCTTGACCTGTGCCGAGCCGAACAGGTTGGCGACCCGGCGAGCGGCTTCGTGGGCACCCCTGACGCGCGGGTTGAAGTTGATCTCGGTGCGGAAGTAGTTCCAGTTCGGGGCGTTCGCAGGCAGTTGGTTCGGCGGTGACTCGATCCGGTAGCCGCGGCGATCGAGGAGGTATGCGGCGGTCGACGCCGAGCCCTCGACGCCGTTGCCGTTGAGCACCGTGATGCTCGTCGCGCTCGGCGCCGGAGCCTTCGTCTTTCGCTTCTCTCCGAGCGCGACCGCCGTCGCCTTCTCCGAAGACTCGACATCGGGGTGCGTGAACGTGTCCACGGCGGTCGTGATGTTCTCCGAGTCGGTCGTCAGCTCGGCGAAGCCGGTGAGCCCCTCGATGCGGGTCTGGAAGACCCGGCCTTTCGGCAATCCGTAGGCGAAGAGTGCG
>JBKPLV010000363.1:0-3161 GCA_046731795.1 Actinomycetota bacterium
TTGTCGGTGTCCTTACCCGCCAGTTCCACGACGAGTTCAAGGACGCAGGAATCCCGCCTGGCGCATTCGACGCAGCGGGCGCGCAGGAACATGCCGGAAGCGTGGAGGCCTGCCTGGGGGGCTAGTACCCTACGCGTCGCCCGCACGGGCCTACGAACCGTTTGCGCTGGAAGAACTCGGGAGGTTGCGCGATGCCGACCTACCGCCTCCACGACACGACCGGCGAGGACCTCGGCGAGGTCGAGCACCCCGCACCGAACGTCGAACCGGGTGCTGTGATCGTGCTCGAAGAACGAACGCACCCCTACTACCTGATAGATGCGATCAACGGCTCTTCACCGGTGTACCGCTGGCCGCAAGCTCGCTCAGTCCCTTCGAGACACTTGAACAGGGCACGGAATGCGCAGGTCGTTGCTCACAGGGACAACCCGTCTTGGTTGCTGCGTAGCTCCGGATTCAGAGCCTTTCCAGCACACAGGCCCGCCATGAGCGCCGCCGATTCTTCGCAACGAAATGCGTCACGAACTCCCGAGGGTTGGTCCCGGCTCGGGTGAGTTGACACCTGACGTTACGAGCGCGGAGGAGCTCCATCATCTCCGGGTTCTCTTTGCCGTGGTCGCGTCGAGCGCCGCGAGCAAGTCGAGGGCCGAGTACCGGCAGGTGCGGTCGGTGCGCTCGCGAAGGGCCTCGCCGGGGCGGCTACTTCGCCCCGACTTCGCATGAGCCTTCGAGCGCCTCGGCCGAGCGCCCGGATTCGGCTTGAACGCTGAAGCCGACGCCCGGACTCGAACCGGGGACCCCTTCATTACGAGTGAAGTGCTCTACCAGCTGAGCTACGTCGGCGGGCATCGAAGGGTACTAGAGCGCCAAGGGATGCTCATCGGGTCGCCACACGTCTCTCCCGTATGACCATCGCGCGCTCTCTCCTCGCCGTCGTCGCGTCCGCGTCGCGACCTAAGCGGCTGCCGCTGCTGCCGCCAACGCCCGCCGGAGCCGCACGAACAGGGCCTCGAGCGCGAGCGACGCATTCAGGTTGAACTCCTCGAGCGCGCGCCACACGTCGCGGACGACCTCGGCCGCCTCGACTGCTCCCTCCGCCGCGCCCGCCGCGACGTCCTGGCGAAGCTCGTCGAGGCGATCGGCGTGGATCGCGGCATCCTCGGCTCCGGCGGCGACGACGACGAGGTCCCGGTACCACGACTCGAGGCCCTCGAGGGCCGCCAGGAGCTCGTCGCGCTCGGCGCCGCGCGCCGCCCGCCGCACCCGCTGCTCCGCGTCGCGGGCGGTGAGGTCGAGCGTGTCGACGACCGCCTGCTCGCGCCCGCGCGCCTCGTCGGCCATCGCAGCGGCCGCCTCCAGGAGAGCGCTCGTAGCGCGCGCGGGATCGAAGTTCTCATCCACATAGACGGAGCGCGCGGTCGCGATCAGCGTCCCGCGCCGCGCCGCCGCATCCGCGTCGAGGAGTCTCCGGGCGCGGTCGAGCCGACCCGCTGAGGCGCGCGCGAGCACGCGAACATCGTCCGTGCTCCGGTCGGGCGCCTGCGCCGCGATCCAGTCCCGGACGGCGGACTCGGTGAGACGACGGAAGGGCACGAGCTGACAGCGCGAGAGGATCGTCGGAGGCAACGGGCCGAGCTCCGCCGCAACGAGGACGATGACGGCGTACGGCGGCGGCTCCTCGAGGTCCTTGAGCAACGCGTCGGCGGCGTCCTCGTTCATGCGATCCGCGTCGAGGACGAGGTAGACACGCCGATCGGCCTCGAATGGGCGCATGTGCAGGTCGTGCCGCAGCGCGCGGATGTCGTCGATACGGATCATCTCGCCGAGCGGCTGGAGGACGTACAGATCCGGATGCGAGTGTGCCCGGACGCGTCGCTCGTCGCCAAGGAGCGCCGCAGCGAAGGCGAACGCGGCGGTTCGCTTGCCCACTCCGGCCGGCCCGTGGAAGAGATACGCATGAGCGGCGCCGTTCGCGAGCGCGGCGCTCAGGAGCAGCTTCGCCTCGGGCTGCTCAGGTACGGACGCGAAGGGCTCCATACACCTCCTCGGCGAGCTCGTCGGCGGGCCGCGTCGCGTCGAGGACGACGATGCGCTCCGGAAAGCGGTCCGCGAGCTCGCTGTAGCCGGATGCGGCCCGGGCATGGAAGGCATCCGACTCGCGCTCCAGGCGGTCGTGCTCGCGACGGAGCCGGCCACCGATCTGCGCGACGTCGAGCTCCAGCAGGAACGTTCGATCGGGCAGGAGCCCGCCGACTGCCGCGAGGTTCAGGTCGAGAACTCGCTCGAGCCCGAGCTCGCGGCCGACGCCCTGGTACGCGACCGAGGAGTCGACGTACCGATCGCAGACCACCGCCGCACCGCGCCCGAGCGCCGGCCGGATCACCTCCTCGACGTGCTGTGCCCGCGCGGCGGCGTAGAGGAGCGCTTCGGCCCAGGGGGTCACGTGCCCCCCGTGCAGGACGAGGTCGCGAACACGCTCGCCGAGCTCGGTGCCACCCGGCTCGCGTGTCGACACGACCTCGAGACCCTCGGCCGCGAGGCGCACCCGAAGCAGCTCCGCCTGTGTCGACTTTCCGGAGCCGTCGAGCCCCTCGAAGGTCACGAACATCGGCTCCATCCTACGGAGCTACATAGGATCCGATCGTGCGGGCGATCGTCACGGGAGGCGCGGGCTTCATCGGCTCGCACGTCGTCGACGCGCTCGTCGCCCGGGGCGACGAGGTCGCGGTGATCGACTCGCTCGCGCGCGGCAAGAGGGAGAACGTCCCGGCTGGGGCACAGCTGCACGTTCGGGACATCCGCGAGCCGCTCGACGACATCTTCGAGGCGGTGCGACCCGAGGCGGTCTACCACCTCGCGGCCCAGGTGGACGTGCGCGTGTCGGTCGAGCGTCCGGTCGAGGATGCCGACGTCAACGTGCTCGGCACCGTGCGGATCCTCGAAGCCGCTCGCCGCCACGGCGGGCAGGTCGTCTTCGCCTCGACGGGAGGCGCCATCTACGGGGAGTGCGAGGTTGCTGCCCGCGAGGACTCACCGTGCGAGCCCCTCTCGCCGTACGGGACCTCGAAGCTCGCGGCGGAGGAGTACATCCGCTCGTACAACCGTCTGTACGGGACACGGCACATCGCGCTTCGCTACGGGAACGTCTACGGGCCGCGCCA
>JBKPLV010000364.1:0-1315 GCA_046731795.1 Actinomycetota bacterium
CCTGGTCGGGCGGCTCGCTCGCGCCCAATGCGGACCTCCCGTTCCGCGTGACGCTGAAGGCGACCGCCGATCCCGGGGTGCTGCAGGTGGAGGCGAAGCAGCGCTACCCCGACGGCGGCATCGTGAGCTGGCCGGTCGCAATCACGATCCTTCCGGCCAAGGCGAGCCCGTCCCAGAACCTTGCGCTCGCAGGAGTCGTCGGGCTCATCGGCGTCCTGATCGTCGTCGCGGTCGCGATGCTCGCCTGGCGGAGGCGGTCGATCCCGCCCGAGGCGGACGGCGGCGCGTAGGATCGGCGCATGGCCGCGCCGATCGTCCTCGTTCCGGGGTTCTGGCTCGGAGCATGGGCGTGGGACGAGGTCGTCGCAGCGTTGTCGGCCGACGGGATCGACGCGACCGCCATCACGCTCCCCGGGCTCGAGTCGCCCGACGCTGACCGGTCCTCCGTCACGCTCACCGACCACGTCGAAGCGATCTGCGACGCGGTGCGCGCTGCCGGGCCCCCGGTCGTGCTCGCCGTCCACAGCGGAACCGGGTTCTCGGGGTACGCCGCGACCGATCGCATCCCGGAGCTGATCGCGAACATGGTCTACGTCGACTCCGCGCCCGGAAAGGGGGCGCTCGACCCCGGCCTCGAGGGCGACAAGGAGTTCAACTGGGACGAGCTCGCAGCGGAGGAGAACCTCGACGGCCTCAGCGAGGAGCAGCTCGAGACCTTCCGGCAGCGGGCGGTTCCGGAGCCGGGCGGCGTGCTGCGAGAACACATCGAGCTCACGAACGACGCCCGCCTCGACGTGCCGACCACGATGATCTGCACCGGGTTTCCGTCCAAGGAGATCCGCAAGTACGCCATGGAACAGGACTGGGCCTGGCTCGCCGGCGTCCGCGAGCTCCGGAATATCACCTGGCTCGACTTGCCGACGAGCCACTGGCCGATGTGGTCGCGCCCGCAGGAGCTGGCCGCGAACCTCGCGAACATCGCCCGCTCGGCCGGCTGACAGCGGCGGAGGCTGCTCGTTCGATGGCCGTCTCGATCGCCGTCGAGAGCCCGCTGCAGGACGAGGTCCGTCTCCTGATCGGCGCGTTGAACGCGCACTTGCTCACGCTGACGCCTCCCGAGTTCTGCTCGCACATGACCGTCGAGGAAATGGACGACGAGGACACGACCGTCTTCGTCGCCCGCGACGACGGCGAGGCGTTGGCGTGCGGCGCGCTGCGGAGACACGCCGGCGGGATCGGCGAGGTGAAGCGCATGTACACGATCCCGTCGCGCCAGGGCGAGGGGATCGGCGGGCGCATCCTCGAGAGCATCGAG
>JBKPLV010000365.1:0-10441 GCA_046731795.1 Actinomycetota bacterium
GGCACGGTCGTGTACGTCTCTCCGGCGTCGCTCGTCAGCTCGACACTGGCGTCGAACTCCTGAAAGCTCGAGAGGTGGAGCGACCGCCCATCGGCTCCGTGGAACTCCATCCCTCGCTGTCTCCCGTGCCGGACCCAGAACGTCGTCGTGAGCCGGGCGACGACGCTCTCGAGCTCCAGCACCGAGACGACGAAGTCGGGCGCGGTGAGCGCGAAGCGCTCGCCGGCGAGCGTGACCCGCTCGGGCTCCAGCGTCGCTCCGACCGCGACGACCCGACGCACGGGCCCGAACATCGCCGTGAGGATCGTGAGCGGGTAGACGCCGACGTCCACGAGCGGACCGACGGCGTACAACGACTGCGGTGACGGGTGCCACGATTCGATGCGTCCCCAGTTCGCCTCCGCGTACACGACTCGCACGTCGCCTACCGCGCCGTCGCGTACGAGCTTCCACGCCGTCTGCTGTGCCTCGCCGAGGAGGGTGGCAGGGGAGGAGCTGAGGCGGCGGCCGCTCCGCTCCGCGAGCTCGACGAGCGCGAGCGCCTCGTCGTGGCGGAGCGCGATCGGCTTCTCGGAGTGCACGTGCTTGCCTGCCTCGAGCGCGGCCGCAGTGACGAGCCCGTGGGCTTCCGGCGGGGTGAGGTTCACGACGACGTCGACGCCGTCGTCGGCGAGGAGCTCGTCGAGCGCTCCGTACTGCGTCACGTCGAAGGCGGCCGCCAGCGCGGCCGATCGCTCCGGGATCGTGTCGGTGACCCCGAGGAGCCTCAGGGAGTCGTAGGCGCGGATGCAGGCGGCGTAGCGCTCGGCGATGCTGCCGCAGCCGACGAGCGCGACGTTCACGCGAGCCACGCCTTGAGCTGCTCACGGAGCTCCGCGATCTCGTCGCTCGGATCGTGGTCCTCGGGCTCGTGCTCGATCACGAGCGCCCCCTCGTAGCCGAGCTCCTGGAGCTTTCCGACGCAGGCCGCTATGTCCACGATGCCGTCACCCCAAGCGCAGGTGTCGTGCGGCTCGCCGACGGCGAGCACGTCCTTGAGGTGGACGTGCACGACGTGCTCGGCGAGTTCCTCGATCGCCTCGACCGGGTCGTATCCCTGCGTGCCCCACCAGCCGGTGTCGACGGTTGCCGCGAGCGCGCCGCCGCCCCTCTCGACCTTGGCGAGGACCTCGGTCGGGGTCTTCTCCGGATGGTTCTCGACGGCCAGGAGCACGTCGTGGTCGCGAAGCACCGGAGCGAGCGCCTCCGGCTCGCCGGACAAGCCGGCGCCGATGATGCTGGTCCCGATGCCGCGGGCGAGCTCGCAGGCTCGCTCGACGTTCGCGGGATCAACCCAGGTCGCATACGTCGCCACCGTCAGGCCGTGGCGGGCCAGCGTCTCGCGCGCGATCGTGAGATGCTCGTCCGTCGCCCAGCTCGTTCCGAGGTGCGCGCCCCAGACGTCCACCGTGTCGAACCCGAGCGCGCGCACGCGCGCGAGGATCTCGTCGAGCCGTTCCGCGTAGGTGTCGAGCTCGCGGAAGCGCTCCTGCGTCGTGGTGTCGCCGTGCTGCCATCCGTGCATCGCCCAGCCGGTCTCACGGGCGACGAAGTTCGCGGTCGTGAAGGCGATCGCAGGCACGGATCGCAGAGCCTACGTTCAGCTTCGTGGGTGCGAGCGGTCGTACACGCGGCGCAGGCGGCGCGCGTCGACGTGGCTGTAGATCTGCGTCGTCGAGAGGGACGCGTGTCCGAGGAGCTCCTGGATGACCCGGAGGTCGGCGCCGCCCTCGAGGAGGTGCGTCGCGAACGCGTGGCGGAGCCGGTGCGGATGCCGCAGGAGGCGCCGGACCGTGCTCGTGTCGAGTCGCCGGCCGCGGACCGAGACGAAGACGGCGTCGTTCGCGCCCGTGGCCAGCTCAGGTCGCCCGGTCTGGAGATAGCGCGCGATGTGGAGCGCCGCCTCCTCGCCGAGCGGCACGACCCGCTCCTTCTTCCCCTTTCCGCGAACGTGCACGACCTCGCGCTCGAAGTCCACATCGCGGAGGTCGAGCGCCACCGCCTCCTGGCTGCGGAGCCCGGCGGAGTAGAGGAGCTCGAGCAGCGCGCGGTTGCGCAGGGCGACGGGCGACTCGCCCTCGACCGCCTCCAGAACCCTCTCGATCTCCGCCGCCTTCGGCGCGTCCGGAAGCCGGCGCGGTCTGCTCGGCGTGAGCGACGTATCCGGGACGCGGGTCGGGCCGAACGTGTACCGCAGGCACGAGCGCACAGCGGCGAGCCGGCGCGAGATCGACGACGGCGACAGCCGGTTCCGGCCGCCGCCGAGATGGGCGACCCAGTCGGAGAGCACTCGGGCGTCGACGTCCTCCAGCGTCTGCCCCCGAGGCTCGAGCCAGGCGGAGAACGCCCGGAGGTCGCTGCGGTACGCGCGCTGCGTCGCGTCGGAGAGCCCTCCGTGCTCGAGGAAGCGCGCGATCTGAGCCTCGATGTCCACGAGGTCGTCGTTCGCCGCGTAGCGCGGGTCGCCTGCCGCCAGGCACGCTGTAGCGCATGCCTGGGTGGCGATACCTGAATGCGCCGGACGAGCCGGTCGAGCGTCCGGCCGATCCCGCGGTCCGCAAAGCCAACCTGCGACGGATCATCGCGCTGTTCCGGCGGTATCGAGCCCGGCTCGGGATCGTCCTCACGCTGATCTTCTTCTCCGCGGCAATCGGCGTCGTCTCGCCGTTCCTGCTGAGAGATGTGCTCGACACCGCAATCCCCGAGAAGGACACAGGCCTGCTGACCGCCCTGGTTGCGGGCATGATCGCGATCTCGGTCGTCACCGGCGTGCTCGGCGTCTACCAGACGCTCCTCTCGAATCAGGTTGGCCAGAGCGTGATGCACGACCTCCGCACGGAGGTGTACCGGCACCTCCAGCGACTGTCGCTCGCGTTCTTCACGCGCACCCGCACCGGCGAGGTGCAGAGCAGGATTGCGAACGACATCGGCGGCATCGAGAACGTCGTCACGTCGACCGCGACCTCGGTGCTCTCGAACGTCACGACGGTCATCGCAACCATCGTCGCGATGTTCGCCTTGGACTGGCGGCTCGCGGTCTTCGCGCTTGCCCTGCTCCCGCTCTTCGTGCTGCTCACGAGGCGCGTGGGAGCGCAGCGGAAGAAGGTGACCGCCGAGCGGCAGGTTTCGCTTGCGGACGTCTCCTCGATCGTGCAGGAGTCGCTCTCCGTGTCCGGGATCCTGCTCGGGAAGACGATGGGGCGGGCCGAGGACCTCGCCGTTCGCTTCGAGGGCGAGTCGCGGCGGCTCGCCGACCTCGAGGTGCGGAGCCGGATGACGGGGCGCTGGATGATGGCCTCGATCCAGATGAGCTTCGCGATCATGCCGGCGCTCGTCTACTGGTTCGCCGGCTTCTCACAGGCGATCACGATCGGCACGCTCGTCGCGTTCACGACCTTGCAGACGCGCCTCTTCTTCCCGATCGGAAGCCTGCTCGGCGTCCAGGTCGAGGTGCAGAGCTCGCTGGCGCTCTTCGACCGCATCTTCGAGTACCTCGACCACGAGATCGACATCGTCGAGGGAACCGAGGCGCTGTCCGCACCGCGCGGCGAGGTCGCGCTCGACTCCGTCTGGTTCCGCTACAGCGACGCTGCCTGGACGCTGCAGGACGTGTCGTTCACCGTTCCTCCCGGGAGCAAGACGGCGCTCGTCGGCGAGACCGGGTCGGGGAAGACGACCTCCGCGTATCTCGTTGCGCGGCTCTATGACGCGACGCGGGGCACGGTCTCGATCGACGGCGTCGACGTGCGCGACCTCACCTTCCCGTCGCTCACGGACACGGTCGGCGTCGTCTCGCAGGAGACCTACCTCTTCCACGCGACCGTCCGCGAGAACCTCCGCTTCGCGAAGCCGAGCGCGTCCGACGAGGAGATCGAGGAAGCGGCCCGCGCGGCGCAGATCCACGAGCTCATCTCGGGGCTTCCGGACGGCTACGACACGATGGTCGGGGAGCGCGGCTACCGCTTTTCGGGCGGCGAGAAGCAGCGGATGGCGATCGCGCGGACGATCCTGCGCAACCCGCCCGTGCTCGTGCTCGACGAGGCCACCTCGTCGCTCGACACGCAGACCGAGCGGCTCGTCCAGGAAGCGCTCGAGCGCCTCTCGGAGGGAAGAACGACGATCGCGATCGCGCACCGCCTGTCGACGGTCCGCGACGCCGACCAGATCGTCGTCCTCGACCACGGCCGCGTCGTCGAGATCGGGACGTACGACGAGCTCGTCGATCGCGGCGGCCGCTTCGCCGAGCTGGTGGCCGGCGACCAGCCGCTCGAGGCCGAGCTCGCCTGACCTCGCTCAGGCCGTCTCGAGCTCGATCTCGGCGGGCAGCTCGGAGATCTCTTCGTGCGGCTCGAGCTCCAAGCGGGTGCGGCAGTCGAAGTAGACGTACGCAGTGACGAGCGCGACGAAGGGCATCGCGAGTGCGTAGACGACACCGGCGACGACGTTCAAGAGGGCGAGCGGCGCGTCGGTGACGAAGATGAGGAGCGCGCCGAGGAGCGGACCGAGGAGGAGCGCGAGCGCCGCGCTGACGCCCACGAGTGACGCGACGCGAATCCAGCGTCGCGTAACGATCTCCCTGCTCCTTCGCACCGCCGCGAGCGGGCGCCGGTCTTCGAGCACGACGACTGGCGCAACCAGCGCCCAGCGAATAGCCACCCAGACGGCGATCGGAATGAGGAACACCGTGGTTGTGAGGGCAACCCAGACGACGACCCACAGCAAGATCGCGCCGAGGAGTGGTCGGATGTGGCGCCAGGCGAGCCGGTACGCGCCGAGTGCGTCGATCGAGCGCCCGGCGTCGATCTCTACGAGCGCGCAGGCGGCCGCCGCCTGGACGAGACCCAGACCCAGCAGCGTCAGCGTCAACCCGATCACCGCTGCGACGTACGCCCACGTGCCGGCGGCCTCGCCGGTGACGACCCCGACCAGGTCGATCCCCTGGAGTAGGAGCCACTGCAGCAGGGTGATCGCGAAGGCGACGGGGATCAAGAGCACGCCCAGCCCGAGGAAGAGTCCGGGCCGCTTCACGTACATCGTTCCCGCCGCGGAGAGGATCTGGCCCCAATAGCGGCGACGGCCGATCCGCGTCGGCGCGACGGGCGTCCACGTGGCCCGGTAGGCCGCGAACACGGCGAGCGCGAGGATGCTCCCGATGAGGATCAGCGCCGGCAGCGGGTTGCGCAGGATCCGGATGAGTCCCTCCGAGCCCCGCGCGACCGCAGAGCAGAAGAAGTCGGTCGTGCCGGTGCCGAAGAGCCCGCCCGTCGGGACGGCGTAGCTTCGATCGGACCAGCCGTCGGACCACGTGATCGGCTCCGTCCACTGCCGCTTGAGGTTCGGTCCCGTCGGGCCGTTGAAGAAGGCTTTCTGGAGCTCGCCCCAGCGGCCCTCGAACGCGATCCACGGGTACCTGGATCTCGCGGCGGCCGGGTCACTGGGAATCGTCTGGACGCGCGGCGAGAGGTCCGTGTGCGGTCCGCGCGTGTCGTCGCAGCCGACCCCCGCCTCGGCGGAGCTGCCGAGCCAGAGCGCCGCGCTGTACTTGTTCGCGTGCGAGCCGGCGGCCGGATACAAGACCGGCCGGCTGCCGCCGACGACCTCCAGCTTGTCGCCTTCCCAGGAGGAGGACGTCGCGCCTTCGTGCGCGCTGTAGCCGACGAGGGAGGGTTCCTTGCCCAGCGCGTCGCGCGCGTCTGCCGCGTCGAAGTTCAGCTGCACCATCTCCCAGTCGCCCTCGTGCGTGTTGTTGAAGTCGTTGAACGGATAGAAGAGCCAGTACTGGAGTGCGACCTTGCCGGGCCGCGCCGCCTCGGTCACGACATGCGCGTACACGACCGGCTCCTTTCCGGCCGTGACGTGCCTTGCCCAGCGCTCGTAGTCGCATCCGGCGTTGAGCGGGTCGCCAGGGAAGTCGAGGTGGTACTCGTAGCGTCCGACCAGATCGGCCGCGACCGGCCCGATCTTCACGAGGTCGGTGCGATTCCAGGGGCCGCGTAGCGCGACTGTGTCGTTCCCGAGGAGCGCGTCGATGTCCGTCGGCACGTACGGCTCGCCATGGCCGCACTCCTCCGTCTGCTCGACGATCCGCACGATCGGCGCGTGACGCTCGGCCAGGGCCTTCTCGTCGGCGTAGTCGGCGCGCGCCGCGGGGACGACGACGAGACCCGCGAGCACGACGAGGAGGACGGCGGGCCGCATGACCCGGTGCATTCTCGGGACAGTCGCGGACGGGCACGGATGCAAGAGAGATCGAGCCCCGAGCGCTCGGCTCCCAGGGGCGTCGAGACGTGGACAGGGTCCGCCGGCTGTGCACACACTCCGAACCGATCACCTTCCGAGTGCTCTGTGCGTAGGATGAGGTTTCGTGATCGCGATCGTTCCCGACCGGGACGAGCTCGCTCAACACGGGATCTCCGTGCGTGGGGACGTCTACTGGCACCCCACGACTGCGCAGCTCTACGAGCACGCGCTCGCCCGCGGCGAAGCGCGGCTTGCCGAGGGCGGGTCGCTCGTCGTCGACACCGGAGTGCACACGGGACGGTCGCCGAAGGACAAGTTCATCGTGCGCGAACCGGGCTCCGAGGCGCGAATCTGGTGGGGCGAGGTCAACTCGGAGATCAGCGAGGACCGCTTCGACCGGCTCCGCCAGAAGGTCGCGCTCCGCCTCGGCGAGGGCGACGTCTACGTGATCGACGCGTTCGCCGGCGCCGATCCCGCCCACCGAATCGCCGTGCGCGTCGTCAGCGAGAGCCCCTGGCACGCGCTCTTCGCCAAGACCCTCTTCATCGATCCGACGGACGCGGAGCTCGAGGAGATGGAGCCACAGGCGCTCGTCCTCCACGCGCCATCTGTCGCCGCCGACCCGGATGAGGACGGCACTCGGTCGGAGACCTTCATCTGCCTCCACCCCTCGCGGATGGAGGTCGTCATCGGCGGGACGTACTACGCGGGCGAGATCAAGAAGTCGATCTTCACGCTCATGAACGACCGCCTGCCGCTCGAAGGCGTGCTCCCGATGCACTGCTCGGCGAACGTCGGCGCGAAGGACATGGTTGCAGTGTTCTTCGGCCTCTCCGGCACGGGGAAGACGACGCTGTCGGCGGATCCGGAGCGCGCGCTGATCGGCGACGACGAGCACGGCTGGGGTGACGCCGGCATCTTCAACATCGAGGGCGGGTGCTACGCGAAGGTCATCCGACTCTCGGAGGAAGCCGAGCCGGAGATCTACCGCACCACACGCACGTTCGGAACCGTGCTCGAGAACGTGGTGGTGGACGAGCGGGGGGTCCTCGATCTCGACGACGACTTGAAGACCGAGAACACGCGCGCCGCGTACAAGCTCGAGCAGATCGCCAACGCCCTCCCGGAGAAGCGGGCAGGGCATCCGAGCGCGGTCGTCATGCTCACCGCCGACGCGTTTGGCGTGCTGCCTCCGATCGCGCGGCTCACGCGTGACCAGGCGATGTACTGGTTCCTCTCGGGATTCACCTCGAAGCTCGCCGGGACCGAGATCGGCGTCACCAAGCCGCAGCCGACGTTCTCCACCTGCTTCGGCGCCCCGTTCCTCCCGCAGCCCCCTTCTGTCTACGCGAGCCTTCTCGGCCGGAAGCTGCACGAGCATCCGCACGTCGAGGTCTGGCTCGTCAACACGGGCTGGACTGGCGGCCCGTACGGGGAAGGGCATCGGATGCCGATCCAGGCGACGCGGGACCTCCTGCACACTGCCCTCTCGGGCAAGCTCGAAAGCGCCGCATATCGCACCGATCCCGTCTTCGGGCTCGAGGTGCCGGTGCATGTTCCCGGCGTCGATTCCGCCCTACTCGACCCTCGCACGACCTGGGCCGACCCGGCGGCGTACGACGCCAAGGCGGCCGAGCTCGCGGCCATGTTCCGCGCCAACTTCGAACGGTTCGCCGACGTCGACGAGCGCGTAGCCGCAGCCGGCCCGATCGGGTAGTAGCCGTCGTCTCGGCCCGCGTCGTCGGCACGAAGGTTTCTTACGCAGCGTTCACACTCGCGCGGCTATAAGCCCTCCGTGGCGCTCCCGATCGTGCGGCGACTCGCCGCCCTTCTCTCGGGGGCGATCCTCGTAGTGGCGGTCGCCGCCGCGTCGCAGGGGCCGAATACAGCGGCCGAGATTCCCATGCTCGGACGCGCCGTCGTCGACAGCGAGGGGACGCTGGGCCGCGCCCGCGTCCTCGCAGGCGCCGCGGTCCCAGCCCGGGGCGGGCCGACCGTCGCGTCGACGGGCGAGACGGTCGACGTGCGCGTCTCCGATGCGCTTCCGCCCGACGTCACGCCCGAGAGCTGGGCCGAGTTCCTCGTCCACCTGACGCACGGGCCGGAGCTCGCGCAGCTGACCGTCTACATCCTCTCCTTCGACGAGATGCAGGAGATCTGCGGGACGCGCGCGCTCGGCTGCTATGGGGCCGACCAGCTCGTCGTGTCCGGCGAGACAGCCTTCGACACGACCACCGACGAGGTCGTCCGGCACGAGTACGGCCACCACATCGCGTACCACCGGCGGAACCCGCCCTGGGTGGCGGTGGACTGGGGCCCGAAGCGCTGGGCGAGCTCTGTCAACGTCTGTGCGCGCGTCGCGCGCAAGGAGCTGTATCCCGGAAACGAGAACACGCAGTACATGCTGAATCCGGGCGAGGCGTGGGCCGAGACGTATCGCATCCTCCAGGAGCGCAAGGCCGGGATCACGACCGGTCTCTGGCAGATCGTCGATTCGAGCTTCTTCCCGAGCGAGGCCGCTCTCGCAGCTGCCGAGCAGGACGTCCTCAAGCCCTGGTCGGGGCCGTCCACCCGAGCGTTCGCGCGGACGTTCCGCAAGCAGACCGCGAGGGTCTGGTGGATCCAGGTCGCGACACCGCTCGACGGTGACCTGCAAGTCAGTGCGAGCGTGCCCGCCCGCGGCACCGTGGACGTCGCGCTCGTCGGGGCGGATCGCAAGACCGTCGTTCGGCGTGCCCAATGGGTCGGCCAGCGGGTGAAGCGCCTCTCGAGCTCCGTCTGCGGACAACGCTCGCTCTTCGTGCGTGTGACGGAGAAGGGGCTGCTGGGCCGCGTGCGGGTCTCGGTGACGACACCGTGATCCGCTGGGTCGCCCTTGTGGCGATCTCCACGCTCGTCGCCTGCGCCTCCGCGGCGGCATCCACTCCTCACTCGGCCGGTCCACACTCGCTCCGCCGCACCCTCACCGCCGGGATGGAGACGCGCGCCGCGAGCGAAGCGTCCTCGGCGGCGGCGTGGTGCGGCTCCGAGGCGCAGACCGATCGCGCGCCGAACGGCGTTGCCGGCAACCCCGTCCACTGGATCTACTTCATCCCTGCCGACGGCGCCGACAACCTCGGGGCAGTCGCGAGCACGATGCAGTCCGATGCCGACCAGATCGACGCGTGGTGGCGAGGTCAGGACTCCACCCGGACGCCGCGAAACGACGTCGCCACCTTCTCCTGCGGGGCGCAGCTCGACATCACCACCGTCCGCTCCACGAGCTCCGGCGCGCAGCTCACGCCGATCTCCGTTCGGTTCGCGGCGATCGTCCAGACCTTGCAGCGCGCCGGCTTCGCCTCGGGGCTCACGAAGTACGTCGTCTACTACGACGGACCGGTCGACGACCCGAACGTCTGCGGTGAGGGTGGGAGCGATCCCGGCGGATTCGGCGTCGCGGTCGTGTACTTCCGCGCGTGCTCGGGCGTCTCGACCGCGGCGGTCGCCGCGCACGAGTTCCTGCACACGATCGGTGCCGTCCCGACCGCGGCACCGAACAACTGCCCCGGCGACGGCAGCGGCCACACCTGCGACGACCAGAGCGACCTCATGTACCCGGCGATCGGCGGCGTTCCGCTGTCCGCGAAGGTGCTCGACCCAGGCCGCAACGACTACTACGGACATTCCGGCGGCTGGCTCGACACGCAGGACTCCGCCTGGCTCGTCCGTCTCGACAGCCAGGTGCCGCTCGCGCTGAGCGTGTCCGGGACGGGCAGCGTCACCGCCGACGTGCCGGGCCTGCAGTGTTCGGCGAGCTGCTCGACGACGTGGAACTCCGGGCAGGCGCTCAACCTCGTCGCAGCGCCCGGCCCGGGCATGAAGCTCGTCCGCTGGAGCGGCACGTGCGCCGGGAGCGACGCCTGCCACCTCGCCGTGACTCCAGGAGCTCGGGTTTCCGCGCTCTTCGCTCCCGCGACGTTCCGTCTGACCGTCTCGGTCGCGGGCAGGGGAACCGTGAGAAGCTCCCGCGCGGGGATCAGCTGTCGACCACGGTGCTCCGCCTCGTTCCCCTCGTTCACGTCGCTGAGGCTGACGGCGGCGCCGTCGGCGGGATGGAGGCTCCGCTCGTGGACCGGCGCATGCCGCGGATCCAAGGCGTCCTGCACCGTCCCCATGAGCGCCG
>JBKPLV010000366.1:0-10240 GCA_046731795.1 Actinomycetota bacterium
GTGACGACGACCTCGTCTCCCTCGCTCAACGTGCGACCGAAGGCACGGCTCAGGAGGAAGTTGAGCGCCGTCATGCTGGGCCCGAAGGCAGTCTCGGCGGCCGCGCAGCCGAGGAAGGACGCGGCCTTCTCGTGTGCGAGCTCGACGAGCTCGACCGTCCTCATGCTTGTCTCGTAGGGCGCGCCGATGTTCGCGTTGTCCTCGCGCAGGTAGCGCGAGATCGCGTCGATCACCTCGTCGGGGCACTGCGTTCCTCCCGGCCCGTCGAAGAAGGCGAGTCGGCGGTCGAGCGCGGAGAAGCGGGACCGAACCGCAGCGATGTCGAGGGTGGCGATGCTCACGAGACCTCCTGGCCGTTGACGATCCAGCGATGACGCGGCTTCGAGGTCAGGGAGTTCGACACGAAGCAGCCGTGCTCCGCCCGGGTGACGAGCTCCTTCAGCTCGCCACCCTCGGGCGCGGGGGCAAGCTCGACGTCGAGTGTCGTCTCGATGTCGACGAACGCGTACACGCCGTCCTCGCCGCGGCGCGTCACCACTCCGTGCGCGCTGCCGACACCGACGGAGTTGATGCCGGCGCGGCGGGCCGTGTAGTCCAAGCTCGCGAGGGTGCAGCGCACGAGGCCAGCGAGCACGAGGTGCTCGGCCCACCACTCGACTCGCCGTGGGAGCGGATCTCCCCCGAGCCCGCTGCGTGCGTCGCCGGCTCGGTCCACCGTCACGTCGAACTCGAGGACCTTCGGACGAGTTGGCATCGGAACCGAAGCCTAGAGGCTTGATGCGAAATTCCCGTGGGCCGGATGCCGGCCACGACACTGCGCCGAATCGCCACCCGCGCGAGTCGCACAGGCTTCGAGCCTGCACGACTCGTACGTGCGACGCCCCGGCTTGGTCGTGACCGACCCCGACGTCACCCAATTTCACGTCAAGCCTCAGGTGACGCGCAACCCCGCCGTCGTCCGGGCCCTCGCCTAGCCTGCGAAGCGGATGGAGCGGCTCCGGACGCTCAGCGAGGCGGAGTGCTACGAGCGCTGTTACGGGTGGCGCTACACCGAGGACGCCGTGAAGGTGCTCCCTCGCGGTGGACGATCGACGGAGCTCGGCGCTGGTGACGTCGGGGAGCGCCTCCGAGTCCTCCTCGAGCTGAAGCTCGACGCGCGCGAAGCCGAAGCCGCCTAGTAGCCTCGCGCGAGATGCCTCGCGCGGTGGTCTTCGACCTGTGGATGACGCTCGTCACGCCGCCGGAGGACGCATTCGACGAGTTTCGGCGCAGGTGGGCGGCGGCGCTGGGCGTTCCGGCGGAGCGACTCGACGCAGTCTGGCTCGATGCCGAGGGGTATCGCCGTCGCGAGACCGGACCGATCCGCGTCGCGATCGCCGAGGTCGGCGAGCGACTCGGTGTCGACGTCGACGTCGAGGCGCACCTGGCGCTGCGCCTCGAGTTCATGCGGAACCTGCTCGTCCCCGACGGTGGAGTCCTCGACACGCTGGCCGAGCTTCGCCGTCGCGGCATCCCGACGGCGCTCGTCTCCAACAGCACCGAGGACGTCGCTCTGGTGTGGGGCGAGACACGGCTCGCACCGCTGTTCGACGCCGCCGTGTTCTCGGCGACGGCGGGGTTCATGAAGCCGGATCGGGAGATCTACGAGCTGGCGCTCGGCCGGCTGCCCGTGGCTCCGGCCGAGGTGCTCTTCGTCGGAGACGGTGCGAACGACGAGCTCGCCGGCGCGGCACGGGTCGGGATGACGCCAGTGCTGCTGCAACCGAACGGGCGCTCCGGTCGCACGAGCACGGTCGACGGCTGGAACGGGCGGAGCATCGCCTCGATCCCGCAGGTGCTCGAGCTCGTGGGGTGAGCCTGGCGTCGCCGGGTGCGGTTCCGGACGTCCTCGCGCCGGGTCTCGACGTCGTGTTCTGTGGCATCAACCCAGGTCGCGTGAGCGCCGAGGCCGGAGCGCAGTTCGCCAACCCGCGGAACGACTTCTGGCGCTTGCTTCACGCGGCCGGATGCACGCCCCGCCGGCTGGAGCCGAGCGAGCAGCATCAGCTCCTCGACTACGGGCTGGGGGTAACGAACGCGACTGCCCGCGTCACGCGAGGCTCGGGCGACCTTCGCGCCGCCGACTTTTCCGGCGCGCACGAGCGTCTCGAGCGGATCGCGAGCGAGCTGCAGCCGCGGGTCGTCGCCTTCGTCGGGAAGGCGGCCTACCAGGGCGTCTACCGCGCGCGCGCCGAGCACGGGCTGCAAGCTCGTGTGCTCGGGAGGACCGCCCTGTTCGTCCTCCCCTCGACCTCTCCCGCGAACGCCGCCGTCTCGTGGCAGGAGCGGCTCCGCTGGTTTCGTGCGCTGCGTGCGTGGCTCGATGGGTGAGCTCCGGCTGAGGGACGCCGTGCGCGCGGTCGTGCTCGATCCGAGGGATCGCGTGCTCCTCGTGCGCTTCGAGTTCTCGGGGTGGACCGGCTCGGCCACACCGGGTGGTGGGGTTGAGCAGGACGAGTCGGACGACGTGGCGCTTCGACGCGAGCTTGCAGAGGAAGCCGGGCTGGACGACTTCGAGCTCGGCCCGCTCGTGTGGACACGAACGCACCTGTTCGAGTTCGTCGACTGGGACGGCCAGGTCGAGCGTTACTACCTCGTACGCTCTCCTGCCTTCGATCCCGCTCCACGGCTGACGCGGGAGCAGTTGGCGGCCGAGCACGTCACGGCGATCCGCTGGTGGACGCTTTCGGAGCTCGAGGCGGCGGGTAGCGAGTTCGCACCTCGCCGCCTCCCTCTCCTATCGGCGAGTTACTCATGAACGGCCCCCCCGCGAGGGCCGATTGACGTCGGCGTCTAGCTGCGATCCGCTCGTCGTAGTACAGCCGAGCACGTAGTCCGAGCCCCTGTCGCATCCGTACTTCGATCTCGACCTCGGTCGCGACCTGTCAACCCGCCCAGCGATTCGTGATCGGCGTCCGCCGATCGCGGCCGAAGGCCTTCGGCCGGAGCTTCACGCCGGGCGGGGCCTGGCGGCGTTTGTACTCTGCGCGATCGACGAGTGCGACCGCGCGCTCGACGACGTCCGGGTCGAACTGCTCGAGGAGCTCCTCGAGCGAGCGGTCCTCCTCGACGTAGGCCTCGAGGACCGGATCGAGGACGTCATAGGCCGGAATCGAGTCCGCGTCGCGCTGGTCCTCCCGGAGCTCGGCGCTCGGCTCGCGCTCGATCGTGCTGCGTGGGATGAGCTTCCGCCCGGCACGGTCGTTGAGGTGCTCGGCGAGGCGGTAGACGTCTGTCTTGAACACGTCCTTCAGCAGCGCGAAGCCGCCGACCATGTCGCCGTAGAGGGTCGAGTAGCCGACGGCAAGCTCCGACTTGTTCCCCGTCGAGATCACCAGCCACCCGTACGTGTTCGACAGCGCCATGAGGATGACGCCGCGGACGCGCGCCTGCAGGTTCTCGGCGGCGAGACCCGCGAGTCCACCCTCGACCTCGGCGGCGAGCGCGTCGGAGAGGTCGGCGACGGCGGTCTCGATCGAGATCTCGCGGAACGAGCAGCCCAGCGCCTCCGCGACGAGCCGTGCGTCGGTGCGCGTGCTCTCAGAGCTGAAGCGCGACGGCATGGACACGCAGTGCACGCGCTCCGGGCCGAGGGCCTCGACGCAGACGGCCGCGGTCACAGCCGAGTCGATGCCGCCCGAGACCGCGACGACGACGTCGGCGAAGCCGTTCTTCTCCACGTAGTCGCGCAGGCCGAGCACGAGCGCACGGCGCATCTGCTCGAGACCCGCCTCGAACGGCACGATCGATTCGCCCACGTCGCCGTCCTGGTCTCGCGGCGCGTCCAGCTCGATGACCGTGGCCGCCGGCGTCTCCTCGCGCGAGCGCCCGAGCTCCCGGCGGCGGACGTCGCGGAGCCGGCGTCCGATCGCCTCTTGCGGCTCGACGTCCACGACGAGGAGGTGCTCGACGAATCCGGGCGCGCGCGCAACGACCTCGCCGTCGTCGTCCAGCATCACCGAATGGCCGTCGAAGACGAGCTCGTCCTGGCCGCCGACGAGGTTGCAGAAGGCGAGGAAGGAGCTCGTGTCGCGGGCGCGCGTCACGAGCATCTCCTCGCGCTCCTCCGCCTTGCCGACGTGGAACGGCGAGGCCGAAACGTTGACGATGAGCTGTGCTCCGGCGAGGGAGAGGTCGGTCGCAGGAGGTCCTGGCTGCCAGACGTCCTCGCAGATCGTGACCCCGACTACGGCGTCGCCGAGTTGCAGCAAGAGGAGGTCGCGGCCTTCGGCGAAGTAGCGGTGCTCGTCGAACACGCCGTAGTTGGGAAGGAAGTGCTTGTGGTAGACGGCCCGTATCTCGCCGCCGGCGCACACCGCGCAGGCGTTCGTGAGGTCGCGGTCGAACCAGGGCGTCCCGACGAGCGCGACGATGCCGTCCGAGGCGCCCGCGATTTCCTCCACCGACTGGCGCGCGGCGCGAAGGAATCCCGGTCTGAGCAGGAGATCCTCCGGGGGATAGCCGCTGACTGCGAGCTCGGGGAGGACGACGAGATCGGCCTTCGCCTCGCCCGCGGCTGCCATGCTCTCGAGGATCTTCGTGCGGTTTCCCTCGAGGTCGCCGACGATGCAGTCGATCTGTGCGAGCGCGATCCTCACGGTTTTCGCCTCACAGTCACAAACCTCAGTCTAGACAGTACGCTCCCTGCGGTGCAGATCACCCTCCCGCACCGGTACCGCGGCCCGCTCACATCGGCGAACGGCGGCTACGCCTGCGGGCGGCTGGCCGCGTTCGTCGCCGCCGACGAGGTCGAGGTCACCCTCCGTCTGCCGCCGCCGCTCGACCGGCCGCTCGCCGTACAGCACGTGGACGGAGAGGTGCGACTCCTCGACGGCGAAGCCGTCGTGGCCGAGGCGCGTGCGGCGTCGCTCGACCTCGAGCCTCCGGCGCAGGTCTCCCTGGCGACGGCCGAGGAGGCGGGCGAGCGCCACATCCGCGAGGGGAGCACGGACTTCAGCGAGTGCTACGTCTGCGGCGTCCGCGAGGACGGGCTCGAGATCCGAGTCGGGCTCGTCGCGGGACGAGAGCCGCTGCACGCCGCGCCGGTCGCCCTTCTCGAGGCAGGGCCCGAGTTCGTCTGGGCGGCGATCGACTGCCCCGGCGCTTATGCCGTCGGAGCGGAGGGCCGAGGCGACATCGTGCTCGGGCGCATGACGGCACGCGTCGACCGCGTCCCCGCCGCGGGCGAGCGGTGTGTCGTCGCCTCGTGGCCGCTCGGCGAGGACGGGCGGAAGCTGTATGCCGGAACGGCGCTGTTCGGGGCCGAGGAGGAGCTGCTCGCGCTGGCCCGCCAGACCTGGATCGTCCCGCGCGGCTAGCGCGGGGTCAGAGCCAGGAGCAACCCGCCGTCGTCGTCGTATGCGGGGAAGAAGTCGACGACGACGCGCTTGTCGATGCCCGCCCGTGTGCGGATCTCGAGCTGCTGTCCCAGCTTCCGCACGCCCCACTCGCGCACCACGTCCATGGGCGATGCGTCCGAGAGCGCGAGAGCCTCGTCGACCTCCCGGCCGATGAGGTCGGCGTCGCGGTAGCCGGTCAGCTCGAAGACCCCGCGCCCGGCCGCAAGGACGCGGGCGTCGCGGTCGCAGACGACGAAGCCGGTCTCGGGAGCCGGGTAGTAGTCCTCGAGGATCTCGAACAGGAAGCCGAAACCGCAGCTCCGGCACTGCACGGCCTGGGTCGAGAACCCCTCGTGCCCGTCGGTGTCGACCGAGCGTTCCTTGCAGTTGGGACAGATGAAGAACGGCACGCCGGGGCAGGGTAGGGTAACGAGCCGTTCACGCTCGGTTACGTCGTCAGCGCCGAAGCCGGATGGCGTTCAGGTCGTTCGCGACGATCTCGTCCGCGCGCCGGATGAGGTCCTCGATGTCGTCGTGCTCGGCGTGCAGGTAGCGGCCGGCGAGCGCGTCGGCCCGCCCCGACGCAAGCACGCGGACCAGCTGCGGCGCCAGCTCGGGGGGAGTCCATGGGGCGTCGTCGCCGAACTCGCTCGTCATGTCGGTCCGCACCAGTCCGGGGCTGAAGAAGAACACCGGGATGCGCCCCCGGAGCTCCGCTGCGAGCGTCTCGGCGTACCGGCAGACAGCGGCCTTGCTCGCGGGGTACGCGGTGTGAGTGGAGCCCGGGAGATACGCGGCGCCGCTGCCGGTGACCACGATGCGCCCCTTGCCTCGGTCGAGCATTCCGGGAATGACAGCTCGACAGGAGAGGTGCACGCCGAGGACGTTCACCTCGAGGATGTGCCACCAGGCCTCGACCGGCACCTCCCAGGTCGCTCCCTCCTGGTTGCCGATCCCCGCGTTTGCGACCAGCAGATCGACGGGGCCGAGCTCGCGCTCGGTGCGCCTGATCCAGCCTTCGACATCCGCCCGCTCCGCGACGTCCCCGACGAGCCCGAGCCCGCCGAGCTCCCACGCGACCGCCTCCACCTGCTCGGCCGTGCGCCCGGACACCGCCACGCGCATGCCGGCCTGGGTCAGCTCGCGCGCGATCGCCTTCCCGATCCCGCGCCCGCCGCCGGTGACGAGCGCGACACCCTCGAGCTTGTCAGACGACACGTTCGATCTCCTCGAGCGACTCGGGGTTCTCGAGCGTCGAGAGGTCGCCGGGGTCCTCTCCGAGCGCCCGTGCGCGCACGGCACGGCGCACGACCTTCGCGCTGCGTGTCTTCGGGAGGGCCGACACGAAGAGCACGCGATCCGGCGCGAACGCCTTGCCGAGCTCACGCGAGACCGCGGCGGCGACCTCCTCCGGCGACGCCTCGGCGTTTGGCGAGAGCACGCAGTAGAGCCACGCCACCTCGCCCTTCACCTCGTGCGGGACGCCGATCGCGGCGGCCTCGGCGACGGCGGGATGCCCGACCGCGGCCGACTCGAGCTCGGCGGGGCCGATCCGCTTGCCGGCGATGTTGAGCGTGTCGTCAGAGCGCCCGTGCAGGAACCAGTAGCCGTCATCGTCGATCGACGCCCAGTCCCCGTGCGTCCAGACCCCAGGGAACCTCCGCCAGTACGTGTCCAAGTAGCGCTCGGGATCGCGCCAGATGCCACGTGTCATCCCAGGCCACGGGCGCTTGCAGACGAGCTCGCCCACCGAGCCGCGTACCGGTCTGCCTTTATCGTCGAACACGTCCATCACCTCGCCCAGCGCCGGGAAGCCGAGGGAGCACGGCTTCGTCGGCCGCATCATCGTGACCGAAAGGAAGCACGCGCCGACCTCGGTACCGCCCGAGCAGTTGACGATCGGGATTCTTCCCCTCCCGCAGACGTGTTCGTCGAGCCAGTCGTACGGGCCGTTGTTCCACGGCTCGCCGGTCGTGACCACCGATCGGAGCGACGAGAGGTCTGCGTCGGGGTCGCCGCGTGGGATGAGCGCACGCGTCAGTGTCGGCGAGATTCCGAGCATCGTGACCCGCTCCGATTCGACGAGCTTCCAGAGGCGGTCGTACGGCCAGTCCGGAGCGCCCTCCATGAAGACGATCGTCGCCCCGCACGCCATCCCGCCGACGACGGTCCACGGCCCCATGATCCAGCCCATGTCGGTCGCGAAGAGTGCGCGGTCGCCGGGCTTGAGGTCCGCCTGGTACGCGGTCTCCCGCGCGATCGAGAGGAGGAACCCTCCTTGCACGTGCAGCGCGCCCTTCGGCCGGCCCGTCGTGCCCGACGTGTACGCGAGCAGATACGGCGCCTCGCTGTCGACGTCGACCGGGTCGAGTGTCCCGGGGCGGCCGTCGACGGCGTCGTCCCACCAGAGATCTCGGCCCGGCGTCATCGGGCAGTCGGCGCCGGCGCGCCGCCAGACGACGACGTGCTCGACGCTCGGCGCGTCCGCGAGCGCCTCGTCGAGGACCTCCTTCATCGGCACGAGCTGCCCGCGGCGGTACGTGGCGTCAGCCGTCACCACGACCCGCGCGTCGGAGTCGACCAGGCGGGACGAGATCGCCGGCCCCGCGAATCCGGAGAAGATCGGAACCTGGATCGCACCGACATGCGCGCACGCGTGTGACGCGATCGCCGCCTCCGGCGCCATCGGGAGGAAGGTCGCGACCGCGTCGCCCTCGCCGATCCCGAGCTCGACGAGCGCCTCGGCGAGGCGGCGAACCTCGTGAGACAGCTCGGCCCAGGTCAGTGAACGCCGCTCGCCCTGCTCCGGCGCCCACATAGCCGCTTCGCGATCCGGTGCTTCCCGCGCCCAGCGGTGCACGCAGGCCTCGGCGACGTTGAGGCGCGCGCCCAGAAACCAGGTCGCCCACTCGATCCCGCGTGACTCGTCGAGCACGTCGTCCCACGTGCGGGCGAGCGGGATCTCGAGATCGTCGACGACCGCGCGCCAGAAGCGGTCGGGCTCGTCGACCGAGACCGCGTGCAGCTCGTCGTATGTCTCGCAGCCGAGTGACCGGGCGAGCCGGGCCACGTTCGTGGCGGCTATCTGCTCGGCTGACGGGTTCCAGGTGAAGTCACCCATGCTGCGATGGCTAGTCTGACGGAGTCCATGCCCTCTCGGCTCCTGGCAGACGAGAATCGCAAGTGGCTCACCCTCGCGGCGGTGGCGTTCGGGCTATTCATGATCATGCTCGACAACACCGTGGTGAACGTCGCCCTGCCGTCGATCCAGCGCGACCTCGGCTCGGATCTGTCCGAGCTCGAGTGGATCGTCACCGGGTACGCGCTCACGTTCGCGTCGCTGATGCTGGTCGGTGGCAAGGTCGCAGACGCGTACGGCCGGCGGCTCGTCTTCGTCATCGGGATCGTCGTGTTCACCAGCGCGTCGCTCGCGTGCGGTCTGGCCGGGTCATCCGAGGCTCTCATCGCAGCTCGCGTGATCCAGGGCGCGGGTGCCGCGTTGATGAACCCGGCGACGCTCTCGATCATCGCGGCGACCTTCCCTCCGCGCGAGCGAGGCACGGCGATCGGAATCTGGGCGGGGACCTCCGCGATGGCTCTTGCGATCGGCCCGCTCGTCGGCGGGTTGATCACGGAGCACCTGGACTGGAGCTGGATCTTCTTCGTCAACGTCCCGATCGGCATCCTCGGGATCGCCGCGAGCTTCCTCTTCATCGACGAATCGAAAGACGAGACACACGAGCGCCTCGATCTTCCGGGCCTTATCACCTCGGGACTCGGCCTGTTCGCGCTGACGTATGCGCTGATCGAGGCGAACACGTACGGCTGGAGCTCCGGACGGATCGTGGGCGCCTTCGTGGTCGCAGCCGTGCTTCTGGTGAGCTTCGTGATTCTCGAGAAGAGCCAGCAGACTCCGATGCTGCCGCTCGACCTCTTTCGCAACGGCACCTACACGGGCTCCAATCTCGTCGTGCTGCTCGTCGCCCTGGCGATGTTCGGGGTCTTCTTCTTCGTGTCTCTGTACATGCAGAACATCCTCGGCTACTCGGCGGTGCAGACGGGCGCCGCGTTCCTCCCCATGACCGTTCTGATCATCCTGGTTGCGCCGATCGCGGGGAAGACGAGCGACCGCATCGGCTCGCGCGGGCTCATGACGGTCGGGATGCTGCTCGTCGCCGGTCAGCTCGTGTGGTTCTCGCAGCTGGGCGCGGATGCGACCTTCTGGCAGCTGCTCCCGGGCTTCCTGATCGGCGGAGTCGGGATGGCGTGCACGATGACGCCGAGCGCCGCCGCTGCGACGAGAAGCGTGCCTGTGGAGAAGGCGGGAGTCGGCTCTGCGGTGCTGAACAGCGCCCGGCAGGTGGGCGGCACGATGGGGGTCGCGCTCATGGGCGCGATCGTCGCCTCTGAGACGGGGGGACAGCCGACGATCGACACGTTCATGCGCGGCTTCGAGCGCGCGCTCCTCGTCGCCGCGGGCATCGCCCTCCTCGGAGCGCTGGTGGCGTACGTCCTCGTGCGCCCGCACGAGGAAGCAACCGGCCGCCAACCAGCCGAGCGCGGCGCCCCCGAGCCCGTCGCGAAGTAGCGCCGAGCACCGCGCAAGACGTTCGGCAGTCGAGTTCGATTCACTCGGCCGTAGGCCCGCTGCGATCGAGTCGTGGCTACGGAGAGGGAAGGAGGGCAGGCGGGAGGAAGCCGTAGGTGCCTCCCACCCCCAACTGAAAACGCCCCCGGCTGCGGCTCCGGGGGCGTTTCCCGTTCGAGGCGACCCCTTCCCGGGGTGGCGAGCCGGTGAATCGTGGCTCTGCGGCCCAGCCACGCTCAGCTCATGCTCGCCGACCTTCCGGCGGTGGTGCCCG
>JBKPLV010000367.1:0-2239 GCA_046731795.1 Actinomycetota bacterium
CGGACGCCGACTTCTTCCCGCTCACGGTCGACGTCGAGGAGAAGATGTACGCCGCCGGGAAGATCCCGGGTGGCTTCTTCAAGCGGGAAGGCCGTGCGACCGAGCGCGCCACACTCACCGCGCGGATGATCGACCGCCCGATCCGGCCGCTCTGGCCGAAGGGCTTCCGCAACGAGGTGCAGGTCATCTGCACCGTCCTCTCGGCGGATCTGGTGACGCCGCACGACATCCTCTGCATCAACGGGGCGTCGGCTGCGCTCATGATCTCACCGCTGCCGTTCCTCGGCCCGATCGGCGCCGTCCGCGTCGGCCGCATCGAGGACGAGCTCGTTCTCAACCCGACACTCGAGCAGCTCCAGGAGTCGTCGCTCGACCTCATCGTCGTCGGCACGAGCGAGGCGCTGACGATGGTCGAGGCGGGTGCCGACCAGGTGCCCGAGGACACGATCCTCGAGGCGCTCGAGCTCGCGCACTCGGAGATCCGCAAGATCTGCGAGGCCCTCGAGGGTCTCCGCAGCCAGGTCGGCAAGCCGAAGTGGGTCGATGTCGAGCTCACCGCCGAGCTGGAGGCCGCGCACGGCGACGCCGTTCGCGACGCGATCGCGCACCACGGCCTCAAGGAGGCGGGGGTGGTCGTCGAGGAGCTCATCGAGGGCCTCTCGCCGGCGGTCTCGATGTCCTCGACCGAGGATGACATGACGAGGCGCGCGCAGATCCGCTCGAGCTTCGCCGCCATCGTCGAGAAGGCACGTCTCTCCGCGGTGGAGGGGCCGCTCCGAGAGCAGTTCCTGTTGGCGCTCCAGGAGCTCACGGACGCCGAGCAGGACTCGAAGGAGCTGAAGTCCGCGAAGCGCGAGCTGCTCCTGAACCAGATCCTCGAGGAGCTTCAGCTTCCGTTCCCGGTCGGCCCCGAGCCGGCCGAGGGCGAGCCGGCCGTCAAGGACTCGCAGACGAAGCAGTTCGTCAAGCGCGCGTTCGACGCGGTCTACAAGGACCTCGTCCGCAAGAAGATCGCCGTCGACAAGCGACGCCCGGACGGGCGCTCCGAGGAGGAGATCCGCCCGGTGTCGGCCGAGGTGCAGGTCAGCCCGCGCACCCACGGCTCGGCGCTCTTCACGCGAGGGCAGACTCAGATCATGACGCTGCTCACGCTCGGCACGACGAAGGAGGGGCAGCGGATCGACGACCTCTCCCTCGAGCAGAACCGCCGGTACATGCACCACTACAACTTCCCGCCCTTCTCGGTCGGGGAGACGGGGTTCATGCGCGGCCCGAAGCGGCGTGACATCGGCCACGGCGCGCTCGCTCAGCGAGCGCTCGAGGCGGTCATCCCGTCGGTCGAGGACTTCCCGTACACGATCCGGCTCGTGTCCGAGACGCTCGAGTCGAACGGCTCGTCGTCGATGGGATCGGTCTGCGGCTCGACGCTCGCGCTCATGGACGCCGGCGTGCCGATCACGGCCCCCGTCTCCGGCATCGCGATGGGGCTCGTGAAGGAGGGCGACGACTACGTCATCCTCACGGACATCCAGGGCGCCGAGGATCACCTCGGTGACATGGACTTCAAGGTGGCCGGCACGCGGGAGGGGATCACCGCCCTGCAGATGGACATCAAGATCACCGGCGTGACGCAGGAGATCATGCGCTCCGCCCTCGAGCAGGCGAAGCGGGCGCGCGTCTCCATCCTCGAGACGATGCTCGAGGCGATCCCCGAGCCGCGGGCGGAGATGCCCGGGCATGCGCCGCGCATCTCCACAATCAAGATCGATCCCGAGTTCATCGGGATGGTCATCGGGAAGGGCGGCGAGACGATCCGCGGGCTCGAGGCCGAGTACGAGGTGCAGATCGACATCGAAGAGGACGGCACGATCCTCGTGTACTCGACCGAGGGTGAGAAGGGCGATGCGGCTGTTTCCGCCATCCACGCCCTCACCAAGTCTCCCGAGGTCGGGGACACCTACACCGGCAAGGTCGTCAAGACGACCGACTTCGGTGCTTTCGTCGAGCTCAAGAAGGGGACGGACGGCCTGCTCCACGTCTCGAACGTGGGACCGGGTCGCGTTGCCCATATCCAGGACGTCATGGATCGTGGCGACATCGTCGACGTCCTCGTCCAGGAGGTCGACAAGGAGCGTGGTCGCATCGGCCTCAAGCTCGTCGCAAAGCACGAGAACGGCGAGCTCGTCACGCCCGAGCAGTTGGTCGAGCGGGCGAAGGATGCGCCTCCGCGGCCGCCCCG
>JBKPLV010000368.1:0-18196 GCA_046731795.1 Actinomycetota bacterium
GGTCCGTCCATGGGACGACGTCGACAACGGAATCCGTTCTGCCGGCGGGCGAAGGGCTCAACGCGAATGTAGGCGCCGGAACCGGTAGCGCGCCACTGGTGGCCCACACGAGCGAGCAGCAGGTCACCGGCTCCGCAAACCGGGTCCCGCCGATGCCGGGCTCGACTCACACGCTCGGTCGTAAGGGCGGTAGCGCCGTGAGCTCGACGGGGTCGGAGTGGCCGCTGCCCGCGATCGCGTCGGGCGGCATCTGGTCGAGCTCCACCGCAACGCCTGGAGCGTTGGCCGGCCGCGCGCACACATCCGCGAATCCGTCCGGAGCACCGAGCCGCGACGCGCCGAGCGTCCCGGGTCCTGTGGGCTCGATCGCAGCCGGAACAGTCGGCGGCGGAGCCTTGCTCCTGTTCGCCGCCCTCGCCGCGACGCTCCTTCTGGCAGCACCGGGGATGAGCCGCAGGCTACGGCTCGTGCTGGACTCCCCACCGCTGCCTGTCTTCGGTCCTTCGCTCGAGCGACCTGGGTAGAGCGGGCCTCGGTCCGCGCGCCGGACGTGGCTCTCCGGCGCATCCCAGTAGTCACTCGAACGAAAGGAAGATCGATGAAACGGTATGTCTGTACCGTCGCGATCGGCTTCGTGCTCGCCCTCGCAGGCACGGGGACGGCGACGGCGGGAATCCTGCCCGTCCTCGATCAGACGGGGACCCAGGCCACGAGCTTCGGCGACCAAACCGTCGGCGAGCAGAAGAACGACGCCGACGTCACCCAGGCTCAGGGCAACGGCAACATCAACATCGCCCCTGCGATCGCGATCTTCGGTGATGCCGAGACGTCGAACGAGCAGGGCAGCGACAACACAGCTGTGGCTGTCGTCGACCAGTCGAACTCGGTCGACCAGTCGCAGACCTCGAACCAGAAGCAGGTGCTCCAGCAGGACGGCGGAAGCTGCTGCGCAGGCCAGAGCCAGACCGGTGAGCAGTCGACGTCGTTCGGCGACCAGACCGTCGGCGAGCAGAAGAACGACGCCGACGTGAACCAGTACCAGGGCAACGGCAACATCAACGTCGCCCCTGCGATCGCGATCTTCGGCGATGCGAAGACATCGAACGAGCAGGGCAACGGCAACACAGCGGTTGCAGTGGTCGACCAGTCGAACTCGGTCGACCAGTCGCAGACGTCGATCCAGAAGCAGTCGCTCGAGCAGGACGGCGGCGCGTGCTGTACGCCGAAGAGCTACGGCCCGCCGAAGTGCGAGCCCGAGTGGGGCTCGGAGACGTACGGCGGGTCTTGCGAGCGGCATCCGTACTGGAAAGAGAAGGACGGCTGCTGCGGGGCCGGCCCGAGCCAGACCGGTGAGCAGTCGACCTCCTTCGGCGACCAGACGGTTGGCAAGCAGCGCAACGACGCCGATGTGACGCAGAAGCAGGGCAACGGCAACGTCAACGTCGCCCCTGCGATCTCGCTCGGCGGCAGCAAGGGTGACTCCTGCTACTCGCCGTGCGAGGACAGCTGGAGCCCGACCGGCGGGGGCGCCGAGACGACGAACGCCCAGGGCAACGGCAACACTGCCGTCGCCTGGGTCGGCCAGTCGAACTCGGTCGACCAGTCGCAGGTCGCGTACCAGTTCCAAAACGTCGTCGACCAGTGCAAGGGCCTCGTCACCGACTGACGAGAACGGACTGCGCCGGCCGGGAGCCAGCCCCGGCCGGCGCGCTCCAGCGACCGAGAGGAGACGAGATGCCCGTGCACGACGCCGACACGATGTCTGAGCGGAGGCTCACGCCACGCGAGCTCGACGTCCTCGAGCTCGTCGCCGCCGGCTTCTCGACGGCGGAGATCGCTCGTGTCCTCTGGATCACGGAGGACACGGTGCGCACGCACGTCAAGCGCACGCTTCATCGGCTCGGCGCGCGAACGCGCGCCCATGCCGTCGCGATCGCGTTTCGCGATGGCCTCTGGAGGGACGACGATGTGACCTAGACGACTGCCAGCAACGACTAACTCCCGTCGCCCTCGTCCTTCTCGAGGAACAGCCGGAGAAGGTCGACGGGCACCGGGAACACGATCGTCGAGTTGTTCGACGAGCCGATCTCCAACAGCGTCTGCAGGTAGCGGAGCGTCACCGAGACCGGCTGCTCGGCCATGACGGCCGCCGCGTCGTGCAGGCGCTCGGACGCCTGATACTCGCCCTCGGCGGAGATGACCTTCGCGCGCCGTTCGCGCTCGGCCTCGGCCTGGCGTGCCATCGCGCGCTGCATGCCAGCGGGAATCTCGACGTCCTTGACCTCTACCACGGAGACCTTGATCCCCCAGGGCGAGGTCGCCTCGTCGATGATGCCCTGCAGGATCGCGTTGATCTTGTCGCGCTCGGACAGGAGCTCGTCGAGCACGTGCTGGCCGAGCACCGACCGCAGCGTGGTCTGCGCGATCTGCGACGTCGCGACCATGTAGTTCTCGACCTGCGTGATGGCCGCGTTCGGCTCGACGATGCGGAAGTACGCGACGGCGTTCACGCGCACCGGCACGTTGTCCTTGGTGATGACCTCCTGCGGCGGGACGTTCAGCGTCACCGTGCGCAGGTCGACGCGGACCATCTGGTCGACGAACGGGATGATCAGGAAGATGCCCGGGCCTTTCGGGGTCGGGAGAAGGCGACCGAACCGGAAGATCACTCCCCGCTCGTACTCGCGGGTGATCTTGACCGCGAGAAACAGGAGCAGGAGCAGGATCGCGACGATGACGGCGAGGGCGATAAGGGCGATGCTCATGCGACGGGCTCCTTCTCCTTGGGGGGTTCCCGGGATCCTACGAGCAGACGGAGGCCGTCCTCGACGCCTTCGACCCGGACGCGCTCTCCCGCGACGAGCGGCGAGCCGTCGGCGCGATGTGCTCGCCAGAGCTCGCCGTTGACGAAGACCATGCCGTCGCGGCGGACAACCCCCTCGTCGCCGACGAGATAGCTCGTGCCGACCGCAGGCGGGAGCCGGCGGATGCGGACGACCTTCACGATCGCGAATCCGAGGAGGACCGTGAGCGTTCCCGCGATCGCGAGCGCAACGGGGAGCGAGACCTGGTAGGCGTCGCCCGCCGGATCGAAGAGCATGAGCGCGCCGAGGACGAACGTGACCGCGCCTGCGAGCGTGAGCGCGCCGTGCGAGGGTAGGAACGCCTCGGCGACGAAGAAGAAGGCCGCGAGCAGCATGAGGAACAGCCCGGCGAGCGAGACGGGCAGCACCTGCAGCCCGTAGAGGCCGAGGATCAGCGAGATCGCGCCGACCGTGCCCGGGAAGATGAGGCCCGGGTTCCAGAGCTCGACCACGATGCCGATCAAGCCGACGGAGAGCATCAGCGCGATCAGGTTCGGGTCGACGAGGAAGTCGCGCGCTCGCTCCCAGAAGCTCATCTCGACGTCTGTGATGTCGGCGTTCGCGGTGTGCAGGACGTAGCCCTTCGGGACCGTCTTCACGCCGTCGATCTCGCGGAGCAGGGCGGGAAGCGTCGGCGCGATCGCCTCCACGAGGCCGATGCGCTCCGCTTCGCGCGCGCCGTAGTTGGACGCCTTCGTGACCATGCGCTCCGCGGCCGGCGCGTTCCGGTCGTGCTCGCGCGCAAGCTCTCCCACGTACGCGGTCGCGTCGTTCACGATCTTGCGGTGCAGGTCCTTCGAGATGTCCTCGCCATTCAGGGAGATCGGCGTCGAGGAGCCGATGTTCGTCTGGGGCGCCATCGCGGCGAGGTCGGCGGCCATCGTGATCACAGCGCCGGCCGAGTCGGCCGACGAACCGGGGGGCGCGACGTAGACGACGACCGGCACCGTCGCGGAGAGGAAGCGCTTCACGATTCCGCGCATCGAGGAGCCGAGGCCGCCCGGCGTGTCGAGGACGAGCACGACGGCGTCGTACTCCCCGTCCTCGGCACGGTCGACGGAGTTCTCGACGTATTCCTGCGTGACGGGGTTGATGTCGTTGTCGAGGTGGACCGCCAGGACCCGCGGCTGGTCGTTCTGCGCGAGGACGCCCGGTGCGGCCACCAACGCTGCAAGAACGGCCGCCACAGCGAGAAATCCCCGCAAACTGCGGCCTGACATCGGTGTAAGGATTCTATCTGCGCAGGGTCTTGACCCTTGCTCGCGAAGGCTGCAGGGATCACGCTGGAGTCCCCTTTGCGTCGAGCCTTCGTCCTCACGATCGTCGTTCTCGCCGGGCTCGCCGTTGCCCCCGCTGCCTTCGGCTCGAGCGCGGCGCGCTCGGTCGCGATTCACTTGCAGCCGCAGGGCGCCGGCAGCTTCGAGGCCGCATCGCGCGTTCCGCGGTTCACGCTCGCAGGTGTCACGTGGCGCGGTCCGGGCACGGTGGAGTTCCGCACGGGGAGCGTCGCGGGAGGGTGGAGCGCGTGGCGTGCGGCGACGCCGGAGGACGAGGACGGCCCCGACCCCGGCTCGGTGGAGCAGCGGCGGGCGGGTTGGCACCTCGGCAATCCGTTCTGGGTCGGGGTTTCCGACCGCATCGAGGCGCGCGCGACCGGCAACGTCTCCTCCGTGCGCGCGGAGCTCGTGTGGAGCCCCGACGTCAAGATTCCGCTCCGCGTCACTGCGGCCGTGGGCGCTCCGCCCATCGTGCCGAGGCTGTCCTGGGGCGCCGACGAGAAGATCAGGCGCGGGCCGCCGAGCTATGCGAGCGAGGTGCGGTTCGCGATCGTGCACCACACGGCGGGTCGGAACGACTACTCCCGGTCGGAGGCCGCGGCCATCGTCAAGGGAATCGAGCTCTACCACGTCGAGAGCAACGGCTGGAACGACATCGGCTACAACTTTCTCGTCGACCGCTTCGGGACCATCTACGAGGGGCGGTACGGGGGCGTCGACCGCAACGTCATCGGGGCGCACGCACTCGGGTTCAACACGGGCTCGGTCGGCATTGCGTTGCTCGGGACGTACGGAACGACGAAGCCCTCCCAGGCAGCGCTCGACGCGATCGCCAAGCTCGTCGCGTGGCGGCTCGACCGGGCTCACGTCGATCCGACGTCGTTCGTGAACGTCATCTCCGGTGGGAGCGAGAAGTACGCACCGGGCGTCCCCGTCCTCCTGGGTGCCGTCTCGGGCCACCGTGACACCGGGCTCACGGAGTGCCCCGGCAACGCGCTCTACGCGCGGTTGAACGCGATCGCCTCCGCCGCGCGGGCCGTGGGCGGCTTGAAGATCTTCGACCCCGAGGCCGCGATCACCGGCACGTCGATTCGCGTGCGTGCGCGCCTCTCCGCAGGACAAGCATGGACGGTGACGGTGACCTCTGCAGCCGGCGCCGAGGTCGCACGCGGCGACGGGGCCGGCACGAACGTCGACTGGACGTGGGAGTCAGCCGGGACGCCCGCGGGGTCGTACACGTGGACGGTCAACGCAGGCTCGGCGCGTCCGGCGGCCGGGACCCTGCGCGCGGGCGGAGGAACGGCGCCGCTCGCGATCGAGACCGCCGCAGCCGAGCCCGAGGCGATCAGTCCCAACGACGACGGCCAGGCCGACACGGCTGCATTGACCTATCGCATCAACGCGGCGGCCAACGTCTCGGTCGAGGTCACGGACCAGCTCGGCGGTGTGGTGGCGACGATCGTCGACCGCGTCTGGACGCGCGCGGGCGAGCATGCCGTCACGATCGACGGCGCTCCCCTCGCAGACGGCGAGTACAACGTCGTCGTCACGGCACGCACGGCCTCCGGCCTCTCGGTTCAGAAGGTGATTTCGCTGAGCGTGAACCGGACGCTCGGGCTGGTCGCCGTTGCACCTGCCTCGTTCTCTCCGAACGGCGACGGGCGCAAGGACACGCTCACTGTTCGCTATGCGCTCACCGCGCCCGCGTTCGTGAGGATTCGCATTGAGCGGGAAGGCCGCTGGGTGGCGAGCCCGCTGGCCGGCACCTTCGTTCCTGTCGCTCCCGACTTTCTGTGGAACGGCATGCGTGCGACGGGCCGAGTGCGGGACGGGACGTACGACGCGGTCGTCGAGGTGACAAGCGCGACGGGCGGCGTGATCTCGTACGGCGTCCCCTTCGTCTCCGACACCGTCGCGCCTCGGGTGCGCATCCTCCCGGGCAAGGGGCTGCGCGTGGAGGTCAGCGAGCCCTCGCTGCTGACGTTCGTGATCGACGGGCGGGCGCTCCGCCGGGAGGTGAAGAAGGCGGGAACCGTCCGGATCCCGTGGTCCGGCCCGGCCGGGCGGGTGCGAGTCGTCGCCTGGGATGCAGCCGGGAACGTCAGCGGGCCCGTTGCGCGCATTCGCCGCGATTAGCAGCCGGATCCGGCCAGTAGACTCGCCGTCGTGCAGCCGCCGCCCGTCCCCTTCGGGAAGGACGAGATCGAGTCGATCCTTCCCCACCGCGACCCCTTCCTGCTCGTCGACGAGGTCACCGAGCTCGACCCGGGCCGTCGGGTGGTCGCGCGGCGATCCGTGAACGCCGACGACTGGTGGTTTGCCGGGCACTTCCCCGAGCGGCCGGTCATGCCGGGCGTGCTCATCGTCGAGGCCATGGCGCAGACCGGGGCGATCGCCGTGCTCGTCGAGGAGGAAAACCGGGGGAAGATCGCATTCTTCGCCGGGATCGACGACTGTCGCTTCAAGCGTGTGGTCGAGCCGGGTGACGTTCTCACGCTGACCTGTGAGATCGACACCGTCCGCGGCCCGATCGGGCGCGGAAAGGCGACCGCATACGTGGGAGATGCGCTTGCTGCGCGGGGAACCCTCACGTTCGCGGTGGAGCGCTAGACGTGCTCGGCACGGCACAGGGGGTTCGCATCGGGATCACCGGTCTCGGTGTGCACGTCCCGGAGAAGGTCATGACGAACGACGAGCTCGCCGAGATCGTCGAGACCTCGGACGAGTGGATTCGCGACCGCACGGGGATCCGCGAGCGGCGCATCGCGGCGCAGGACGAGGCGCTCACGGACATCGCGCTGCCCGCCGCCCGGGCGGCTCTCGCCGACGCGGGTGTCGCCGCGTCGGACATCGACCTCCTCATCTGCGCCACGGTCACGCCGGACATGATGTTCCCGACATCGTCCGCGCTGCTCGCGGACGCGCTCGGTATGCCACGCGCAGCCGCCTACGACTTGCTCGCCGGCTGCACCGGCTTCGTCTACGCGATCGCGCAGGCGTACGGGATGCTCGCATCCGGGCTCGCGCGCCGTGCGCTCGTCGTCGGCGGCGACGTCCTCTCGAAGATCCTGGACTGGGAGGATCGCTCCACCCTCGTCCTGTTCGGTGACGGCGCCGGTGCCGTGGTCATGGAACCCGTCGAGAGGGGCGGCTTCATCGGCTTCGAGCTCGGCGCGGACGGCGGAGGCGGCGAGTTCCTCTGGTACCCGGGCTCCGGATCGCGCCACTTCGAGGATCCCAACTCGTTCGTCAAGATGAACGGGCGCGAGGTGTTCAAGTTCGCGACCCGGGTAATGGTCTCATCGGCGAACGAGGTTCTCGCCGAGTGCGGGAAGACCGTCGACGACATCGACGTATACGTCCCACACCAGGCAAACAAGCGGATAATCGACTATGCGGCGGCTAAGCTCGGGATCCCGCCCGAGAAGACCATCGTGAACGTCGATCGCTACGGAAACACATCGTCCGGGTCCATCCCGCTGGCGCTCGCGGATGCGCGCACCGACGGGCGGCTCCAGGACGGCAAGTTGGTGTTGCTGACCGGAATGGGCGCGGGTCTCACCTGGGGCTCCGCGCTCATCGAATGGACGAACGGGAGGCCCTCATGAGCAAGGTCGCGTTTTGCTTCCCCGGGCAGGGCTCGCTGGAGGAAGGCATGGGCAGGGAGATCGCGGAGGCATTTCCGGTTGCCCGGGACGTGTACCGGATCGGCTCCGACGTGACCGGTCTCGACCTCGAGGCGCTCTGCTTCTCGACACCGCTCGAGCAGCTCGTCGAGACCGAGGTGCAGCAGCCGGCGCTCGTGGCGACCAGTCTCGCGATCCTCGCGGCGATGCGAGAGCGCGGGCTCGAGCCCGACGTCGTGGTCGGCCACTCGGTCGGCGAGTTCGCGGCGCTGGCCGCGGCGGGCTCGCTCGAGACGGGCGCTGCGATCGGGCTCGTCCGCGAGCGCGGTCTGGCGATGGCCGAGGCCGCGAAGCAGCGGCCAGGCGCGATGGCCGCGATCCTCGGCCTCGCCGACGAGGAGGTCGAGAAGCTGTGCCGGCGGATCGTCGGCGTGTGGCCGGCGAACTACAACTGTCCCGGGCAGATCGTCGTCTCGGGCGAGCACGACGCGGTCGAGGAGTGTTGCGCCGAGGCCGCGAGCCTCGGCGCTCGACGAGCGGTGATGCTGAAGGTCTCGGGCGCGTTCCACAGTCCGCTCGTGGCGAAGGCGGCAGACCGCCTGCGGCCGGCGATCGACCGGGTCAAGATCTCGGAGCCCCTGGCGCCGTTCATGTCGACCGTGACCGCGAAGATCGAGCCGGCGCAGAAGGTTGCGTCGCTTCTCGTCGATCAGCTCACGGGCCCGGTCCGGTTCACGCAGGCGGCGACGGAGCTCATTCGCAGTGGAGCGACGACCTTCGTCGAGGTCGGGCCCGGAAACGTGCTCTCCGGCCTCGTGAAGCGGATCGACCGAGGCGTCAAGACGATCTCGGTCAACTCGCTCGAGAGCCTGGAGCGGGCGCAGGAAGCACTCGTGCGGTGAGCGAGACGTTCTGCTCGCTCGAGGGGCGGACGGCGCTCGTGACCGGCGCGTCGAAGGGCATCGGCAAGGCGATCGCGACCGAGCTGGCATCCGCCGGCGCGTCGGTCGTCCTCTCGTATCGGACCGGCGCCGACGACGCGCAGACGCTCGCCTCGGAGATCGGCGCCAAGGCCGTCCAGGCGGATGTCTCCGACGCCTCCTCCGCACAGGCGCTCGTCGACGAGGCAGGCGACGTCGACATCCTCGTGAACAACGCGGGCGTGACCCGTGACGGGCTGCTCGTGCGCATGTCCGACGACGATTGGAGCACCGTCATCGACACGAACCTCGCGTCCTGCTTCTACACCTGCCGGGCGGCGGCGCGGGGGATGATGAAGAAGCGGGCCGGGACGGTCGTGAACATCTCCTCGATCGTCGGCATCCACGGAAACTGGGGCCAGACGAACTACGCGGCCTCGAAGGCGGGCATCATCGGCTTCACGAAGTCGCTCGCCCGCGAGCTCGGGAGCCGGAACGTCCGCGCGAACGTCGTCGTTCCCGGGTACGTGAAGACGCAGCTGACGGACGTCCTCCCGGAGGAGGCCACCTCGACGATGCTCCAGAACACCCCGCTCGGCCGCCTGGGGGACGCCGAGGACGTCGCGGGCGCAGTGCGCTTCCTCTGCTCGGACGAGGCGTCGTTCATCACCGGCGCTGTGCTGCTCGTCGACGGCGGACTGGGGATGTAAATGGCGGGCGCATCCGACAACGGCCGTCGTCGCGTCGTCATCACCGGTGTCGGGATGGTGTCGCCGCTCGGCAACGATCCGGAATCGTCGTGGGAGCGCCTCGTCGCGGGCGAGTCCGGCGCAGGGCCGATCACGCACTTCGACACGGGCGACTACGACGTCCACTTCGCCTGCGAGCTGAAGGACTTCGAGCCGACGGTCTGGATCGATCGCAAGCAGGCACGCCGCATGGACCGCTTCTCGCAGCTCGCGCTGTCGGCGGCGCGGATGGCCGAGGCGGACAGCGGCATCTCCATTGCGGCAGCGCCCCACCGCGTGGGAGCGGCCGTCGCCACGGGCATCGGCGGCCTGTACGCGTTCGAGAACTGCTTCCAGAACCTCCTCGAGCGCGGCCCCGACCGAACGAGCCCGTTCGCGATCGTGCAGATCATCCCCAACATGGCCGCGGCCTGGGTCTCCATGGAGCTCGGCGCGCAGGGCCCGCTCGCTGCCGAGTGCACTGCTTGCGCCGCCTCGAACATGGCCATCGGAGACGGCCTGGACGCGATCAGGCTCGGCCGCGCGGACGTGATGTTCTGCGGCGGCACCGAGGCGCCCATCACACGCGTCGGGATCGCGGGGTTCACCGCCATGCGTGCTCTCTCGCGCCGAAACGACGACCCGCAGAGCGCGTCGCGTCCGTTCGACTCCGGTCGCGACGGGTTCGTCATGGGGGAGGCCGGCGCGATGCTCGTGCTCGAGGAGCTCGAGCACGCTCGTGCGCGTGGCGCGAAGATCTACGCGGAGGTGCTCGGGTACGGCGTTTCGTCCGACGCGAGCCACGTCTCGGACCCCGATCCGAGCGGGCAGAACCCGGCCCGCGCGATGGAGATGGCGTTCCGCGACGCGAGCATCGATCCAGACGAGGTCGGGTACGTCAATGCGCACGGAACGTCGACGCCGGCAGGCGACTCGGCGGAGACGCGGGTCTTGAAGATCGCCCTCGGCGAGGAGAAGGCGCTGCGGACGCCCGTCTCCTCGACGAAGGGCGCGACCGGGCACTGCCTCGGCGCGGCGGGCGCGGTCGAGGCGATCTTCACGACGTTCGCGCTGCAGCGCAGTGTCCTCCCGCCCACGATCAACTACGAGACGCCGGATCCCGACTGCGACCTCGACTACATCCCGAACGAGGCGCGGCGCCAGGACATCGAGGTGGGAGTCTCCAACTCCTTCGGGTTCGGCGGGCACAACGCGTGCGTCGTGTTCCGCCGCTGGGACGACGGCGCCTGAGCTAGAGGCGGAGCTCCAGCAGGAGCGTGTCGCGCCAGACGCCGTCGAGCTGCGCGATCCGCTCGCGACGACCCACGACACGAAAGCCGAGGCGCTCGTGCAGGGCGACCGTCGCCCCGTTCTCGGGGAACACGCTCGTCTGGATCGTCCAGATCCCGCCGCCCCGCGCGCTCGAGATGAGGCGCTCCATCAGCGCGCTGCCGACCCCGCGGCCGCGAGCCGCCTCGGTCACGTACACCGAGTGCTCGGCAACGCCGCGGTAGCAGGCGCGTGCCGAAACCGGCATGAGCGCCGCCCAGCCGACGACTCGACCGTCCTCGGACGCGACGAACCGATGATCGGCGTGGCGGCTCGCGTCGAACTCCTCGAAGCTCGGTGTCGACGTCTCGAAGGTCGCGTTCCCCGTGGCGATCCCCTCGGCGTAGATTGCCTCCACGGCCGGCCAGTCGCTCTCGAGCAGCGGGCGGATCTCGAGCATGGTGCAGAGTAGGCTTGCGGCGTGGAGCGCTGGGCGACGTTCGACTGCTACGGGACGCTCGTCGACTGGAACGGCGGGATCCGCGCGGAGCTCGAGAAGCTGTTCGGCGTCGAGCGCGCCGGCTACCTGCTGCGCCGCTATCACGAGCTCGAGCCAGGGATCCAGTCGTCGTCCCCGGGCAGCTCGTACCGGGAAGTGTTGACGATCGCGCTGGAGCAGCTCGCCGCGGAGGAAGAGCTCATGCTTCCGGAGGGCGAGACGAGCGCCCTCGCGCGCTCCCTCCCGGACTGGCCGGTCTTCGACGACGTGCGGCCCGGGCTGACCGAGGCGCACGATCGCGGCTGGAAGCTCGCCATCCTCTCGAACACCGATCGTGACCTGATCGACGCGTCGATGTCCGCGATCGGCGTCCCGTTCGACCTCGCTATCGTCGCGGGCGAGATCGGCTCGTACAAGCCTGCGCCCGCGCATTGGGAGGTCTTCCGCCAGCGTGTGGGAGCCGACGTCGGTCACGTCCACGTCGCCCAGAGCCTCTTCCACGACATCCAGCCCGCGATTGAGCTGGGCATCCCCTCCATCTGGATCAACCGGCTCGACGAGCCCGCCGACGAGCGTCCCACCGTCACGCTGACGGGCGTCCACGTGCTCGCAGACGCGCTCGACTCACTCGTGCCTGCTGCGGGTTGATGTCGTTCCTGCGGGCTCGCTGCCCGAACTGCCGGACGTTCACCGCCGTCGCCGTGGGCGACGGGTACGAGTGCCATCGCTGCGGGGCCACCTTTGCCGCCGGGCTCGTCCGCGTGCCTCGCGCCTGGGGAGCCGGCGGCGAGGGGATGGTCGAAGGGGCGCTCATCGCGCTTCCGTATCCCGAGGTCGCGGTCGTCGAGCGCGACTCGCTCGAGGCGCAGACCGAGTCGATCGCCGACTCGCTGGCTCCGCGGCCGGTCGTGGTCGGCGGCTGCTGTTGCTCTCATGTCGGCGCGGCGACCGGCCTGTCTGGCCGCGTGGATCGCCTCGGGCTCGTGTGGATCGATGCCCACGGCGACCTCAACACACCCGAGACGTCTCCCTCCGGCAACGAATGGGGAATGCCGTTTCGGATGCTCCTCGACGCCGGCGTGGTCGCTGCCGAGGACGCCGCGCTCGTCGGCGCACGGAACCTCGATCCGCCCGAGGTCGAGCTCATGGAGCGGGTCGGGATCGACGACGACGTCGAGCGCGCGCTCGCCGGCACGGATGCGATCTACGTCGCGGTCGACTTCGACGCGTTCGATCCGGCGGAGGCCGATCCCTTCATGCCCGAGCCGAACGGGCTGTCGGTGGTCGAGGTCGAGACCCTTCTGCGAGACCTCGCCGGGCGCACGACGATCGCCGGAATCGGCCTGACGGGGCTCCTTGCGACCGATCGGAACGCGGCGGTCGCCGCCCGGATGCTCGCCGCGGCCGGTTTCTAGGGCGGCACTAGACTGGAGCGCATGTCTTCCGGGCAAGGTCGGGTGGACGTGGAGGTCGAGAGCAAGCGCCCGGACGAGCCGGCCGGCGACGCGCACCCGAACACGTGCCCGGGCTGCGGCTCCCACTACCGGGACGAAGAACTCGCGAAGACGCTGCGCGTGTGCCCGCAGTGCGGCCACCACTTCCGCGTCCGTGCGCGCGAGCGGATCGAGCAGATCGCGGATCCCGGCTCCTTCACCGAGGAGGACGCAGCCCTGCGCTCGACCGATCCGCTCGGCTTCTTCGACGTGCGCCCGTACACGGAGCGTCTCGCCGAGGCCGAGGTCGAGACGGGTCTCGGCGACGCCATCGTGTGCGGCTCTGCGGCGATCGAGACGACGGCCTGCCACCTGGCCGTCATGGACTTCGCGTTCATGGGCGGCTCCATGGGGAGCGTTGTCGGAGAGAAGTTCGCGCGCGCGTGCGAGCGGGCCGCGAGCACGGAGACGCCGCTCGTGTCCGTCTCCGCCTCGGGCGGTGCGCGCATGCAGGAGGGCATCCTCGCGTTGATGCAGCTCCCCAAGACGATTGCCGCCATCGACGAGCTGCACGAGTCCGGCGGCGCGCTGATCTCCGTCCTGACGCACCCGACGACGGGAGGCGTACTCGCGAGCTTCGCGAGCCTCGGCGACGTCGTCCTCGCCGAGCCGGGAGCCCTGATGTCGTTCGCCGGCCCGCGCGTCGTCGCCCAGACGACTCGGGAGAAGCTCCCCGACGACTTCGGGCTCGCGGAGTCGAACTTCCGCTTCGGCCACCTCGACGGGATCGTGGCTCGCGAGGAGCTGCGCCCGACACTCGGCAAGCTGCTCCGCCTCTTCTCCCGCAGCTGATGCCGAGCGAGGCGGAGATGCGGCTGCGCGAGCGGCTCAGTAAGCTCGGCGCCATGAAGCTCCTGCGGGGAACGAAGCTCAGCGGCGAGCTGGCGCGCCTGCAGGACCAGCTCGACCACCTCCGCGAGGAACCGAGCGCGGAGGAGATCTGGCAGTCCGTCGAGCTCGCGCGACACGCCGACCGTCCCTACACGCTCGACTACGTCGAGCGGATCTTCGACGACTTCTTCGAGCTGCACGGCGACCGCGGGCGTGCCGACGACCAGGCGCTCGTTACCGGCATCGGGAAGCTGGACGGCCGGACGGTCGTCCTCGTCGGGCATCAGAAGGGCCGCGACCTGAAGGAGCGCACGAAGCGGAACTTCGGGATGGCCTTCCCCGAGGGCTACCGGAAGGCGATGCGTGCGATGGCGCTCGCCGATCGCCACGGCTTCCCGCTCGTGACGATGGTCGACACGCCAGGTGCCTACCCGGGAGTCGCAGCCGAGCAGCATGGGCAGGGCGGTGCGATCGCTCGGGCGCAGGCGGCGATGGTGCGGCTGAACATCCCGACGGTCGCGTGCGTGATCGGCGAGGGCGGATCCGGTGGCGCCGTGGCCATCGCGGTCGCCGACCGCGTGCTCATGCAGGAGAACGCGATCTACTCCGTCATCTCCCCGGAAGGATGCGCGGCGATTCTCTGGCGCGATGCGGGCGAGGCCCGGAAGGCGGCTGCCGCCTTCAGGCCCGATGCAGTCCATTGCCTCGAGCTCGGCGTGGTCGACCGTATCGTCGCCGAGCCCGTGGGCGGCGCGCACACGGATCCCGATGCGGCCGCGGAGCTCCTCGAGCAGGGCATTCTCGCCGCATTCGACGAGATCTCCGACCTCGAGCCAACCGAGCGGCGACGCCAGCGCCGCGCGAAGTACCGGGTCATGGGCGTGCTCGCGTCCGGATAGGGCGATTTCGCGTTTTCCCCAGCTTCCACAGGCTTATCCCCGATGCCTAATCGCGGCTGAGCAGGGAAAAAGACGCACATGCAGCGAGTTGGTAAAGAACGTGTTGCGTCCCGGGCGACAATCCACAGGTGAGTCTCGACGAGTACAAGCGGAAGCGACGGCGCGACAAGACGCCTGAGCCCTTCGGCGGCAAGGAGAAGCGCTCGCGCGCGCCCCGGTTCGTGATCCAGCGACACGACGCTCGTCGCCTTCACTACGACTTCCGGCTCGAGCGCAACGGCGCGCTCGCGAGCTGGGCGGTCCCGAAGGGGGTTCCGCTACGGAAGGGCGAGCGGCACCTCGCCGTGCACGTCGAGGACCATCCGCTCGAGTACGCGAACTTCGAAGGCGTCATCCCGGCCGGCCAGTACGGGGCCGGCACCGTCGAGATCTGGGACAAGGGCACCTACGAGCTCGTCGAGGAGAAGCGCAACGGGGGCCTCACCGTGAGGCTCCACGGCGAGCGCCTCGAGGGCGAGTGGGCGCTGATCCCTGCGCACCTCGACGGCGATCCGAAGAACTGGCTGCTGCTCCGCCACGATGCGGCCGACGGCACCGGTCGGCGGTACGCGCCGATGCTCGCGACGTCTTCCGAGTCGCTTCCGACGGGCAAGGAGTGGGTGTACGAGCCGAAGTGGGACGGCTTCCGGGCGATCGTGACCGTGGCAGGCGGCGAGGTCACGTTCACGAGCCGCAACGGAAACGACCTCACGGAGCGCTTCCGCGGTGTCGCGCGGGCAGCCGCGGCGGCAATCACCACGCCGGACGCGGTGCTCGACGGCGAGATCTGCGCGCTGGACGAGCGGGGCCGCTCGCGCTTCTCGCTCCTCCAGGAGGGGAACGGCGCACGCGTCCTCATGCTCTTCGACCTCCTCGAGCTCGACTCCGAGCCGATCGTCGACGAGCCGCTTCGGGAGCGACGCCGCCGCCTCGAGGAGATCGTCGGAGACGGCGGGGGGGTGCTCGTCTCGCCCCAGTTCGACGACGGACCGGCGCTGCTCGCCGCCGCGCGCGAGCAGGAGCTCGAAGGAGTGGTGGCCAAACGGGCGGACTCGACGTACCAGTCGGGGCGGCGCTCCACCGACTGGCACAAGGTGAAGCTCCGGCAGACGCAGGAAGTGGTCATCGCGGGCTACACGCGGGGCCAGGGCCGGCGCGCGACGTTCGGCGCGCTCATCGCCGGGGTACACGAGGCGGGTGTGCTCCGCTGGGCCGGCAACGTCGGAACCGGGTTCTCGGACGACGAGATCGAACGGCTCCGGAAAGCCCTTGCTCCGCTCGAGCGCCCCGACTCGCCGTTCGCGGAAGTGCCTCGGATGCCTCGCGTCCGCGCGTCCGACATCACCTGGGTCGAGCCGAAGCTCGTCGCCGAGGTCGAGTTCGCGGAGTGGACGCACGAGGGGCGGCTGCGTGCACCCTCCTACCTCCGCCTGCGCGACGACAAGGAGGCGCCGGACGTGCGCCGCGAGCGAGCTTCGCTCCCGAACGAGCTGAAGCAGGGTCGCCGGACGCTGCGGCTCTCGAATCTCGACAAGCCGTTCTGGCCCGACGAGGGGATCACGAAGGGCGACCTCATCGCGTACTACCGCGACGTCGCGGAGGTCGTCGTCCCGCACCTGCGGGGAAGGCCCTTCACCATGAAGCGCTATCCCGACGGGTGGCAGGGCAAGAGCTTCTTCCAGAAGCAGGCTCCGTCGCACATGCCGCAGTGGATCCCGCGGACGGCGCAACCGGCGTCCACGCGGGAGGGCGAGACCAAGGTCATCGACTACGCGCTCGTGAACGACGAGCTCGCGCTCCTGTGGATGGCGAACATGGGTTGCATCGACCTGCACGCCTGGTCGTCGCGCATCGACAAGCCCGAGCGGCCGGACTGGGTCATGTTCGACCTCGATCCGTCCGAGGGGGCGACGTTCGAGGACGTCGTCGAGGTCGCCAGGCTCGTGAAGGAGACGCTCGACCTCCTCGAGCTCGAGAGCTTCCCGAAGACCTCCGGCTCGCGCGGCATCCACGTTCTCGTCCCGATCGCCCGCCGGCATCGGTTCTCGGAGGCCCGCGAGTTCGCATCGATCGTGGGCAGCGCGCTCGAGCGGGCGCATCCGGGCCTCGTGACGACGGCCTGGTCGAAGGCAAAGCGCAAGGGTGTGCTCGTCGACGCCAACCAGAACCGGCCGGGAGCGACGAATGCGATGGTCTACTCGGTCCGTCCGCGCGCCGGCGCGCCGGTCTCGACTCCCCTGCGCTGGGAGGAGGTCGCGCCCGGCCTCGATCCAGCCGCGTTCACGATGGATGCCGCGCTCGACCGGGTCGCGCAGCACGGCGACCTCTTCGCCGGTGCGCTCTCAGGCAAGCAGAGCCTGACGGCGGCGCTGAAGGCCTTGCACTAGCGCGACGACTCGTCGAGGCGTCGCGCGTGTCCGAGCATCGACAGCTCGACGATGTCGCGTCGAAAGAAGAGCGCGACCGTCCAGTCCATGACGACGCGGAGCTTCCGGGTGAGCAGCGGGAGCTGGTACAGGTGGTACGTCCGCGCCACGAACCAGCCGGGGAAGCCCCACAGGTGGAGGCCCGGAACCTCCGCGATCCCCTTGTAGCGCCCGAGCGTCGCGACCTGGCCGAGCATCCGGTAGCCATATGGCTTGGGCGGCCCGGTGAGGTTCTTCGCGAGCCGCCGCGCCTGCCGCAGCGCGTGCTGGCAGGTGGGCGGGTCGACGACGCCGGGCGTCTTCGCGTTCTTCACGGCCGCGCAGTCGCCCAGCGCCCAGACGTGCTCCGACCCCTCGACGCGCAACGTCTCGTCGACGACGACCCGACCGCGCTCGTCGAGTGGGAGGCCGAGGTCGGGGAGGAGCGGGCTCGCGCGAACGCCCGCCGTCCAGACGAGCGTGCGAGCGGGGATGCGTGAGCCGTCCCCGAGGACGGCCTCTCTCCCGTCGTACGACTCCAAGGTGGTGCCGACGTGGATCTCGACGCCGCGTTGCTCGAGGCGCTTCGAGGCGTAGCTGCCCAGTCCGCGTGGTATCTCGGGCAGGATCTTCGGTGCTGCGTCGACGAGCACCCACCGCTGTGGGACGCCTCGTAGCGTCGGATACCAGCGCAGCGCCGCGTGCGCCATGTCGTTGAGCTCGCCGAGGGCTTCGACGCCCGCGTAGCCGGCTCCGACGAAGACGAAGCCGAGCTCCGAGGGGTCGTTCGGGTGGATCGACGCACGCTCGAGCTGCAGGAGCACGCGGTTCCGGAGGGCGACCGCGTCGGCGAGGTCCTTGAAGCCGACGCCGTGCTCGGCCAGGCCCGGCACGGGCAAGGTGCGCGTCGTCGCGCCGAGCGCCACCACGAGGCGCTCGTAGTGGATCTCCAGCGGGCCGGCGAGCGACTCGACGATCACGGTCCTCCCGCCGCTGTCGTGGCCCGTGATGCGGCCGAGGACGAGCTCGGCGTGCGGGCACATCTCGCGGAGCGGGACGACGACGTGCCGCGGCTCGATCGTCCCTGAAGCCGCTTCCGGAAGAAGCGGCGTGTACAGCATGAAGTTCTCGAGCGAGACGATCGTCGCCCCGGCGCGTTTCAGCAGACGCGCGACGTAGCTGCCCGCGAAGCCGCCGCCGAGGACGAGCGTTCCGCCGCGTGCCTCCCGTCGCTCCACGGGTCATGCTTACACGATGGCGCGCCAGGTCGCAGTGATCGGCAGCGGGGCGGAGTGGGAGTCCGCAGCCGAGGAGGTCGGGCGTCTCCTCGCCGAGCGCGGCTGCAC
>JBKPLV010000369.1:0-9035 GCA_046731795.1 Actinomycetota bacterium
GCGCTTCCGCTAGGCGACGCCCTCGCTGACGAGCTCGTCGTCCGTCTCGAGCTCGACGGCCTCGACGCGCGGGGCGACGTGCACGAACGCCCTCGAGCGCGCGCCCCAGTCCACGAGCAGCTCGGTCGCGCGCAGCGACCCGGTATAGCGCGCATGCCGCTCGAGGAGAAGGCGAAGCTCCTCGAGCCAGTCCGCACTCGGCTCCTGCGCGCTCACGAGGTCGGTGTTGAGGCGCTCGCCGAGCAGTCCGTGCGGATCGAGGACGAACGCGTCGCCCCCGGTCATGCCGGCGCCGAAGTTCAGACCGACCTCACCGAGCACGACGACCACGCCGGCCGTCATGTACTCGCAGCCATGGTCGCCGACCCCTTCGATGACCGCGACCGCGCCCGAGTTGCGCACCGCGAAGCGCTCCCCGGCGGACCCGGCGCAGAAGAGCTTGCCGCCCGTCGCGCCGTACAGCGCCGTGTTGCCCACGAGGCAGGGATCGCCGGCGTCGTCGAGTGGCGGGGCGATGACGATACGGCCGCCGCTCATCGCCTTGCCGACATAGTCGTTCGCCTCGCCGACGAGGTACAGCTGGATTCCCGACGTGAGGAAGGCGCCGAAGCTCTGGCCGGCTGCGCCCTCGAAGTGCGCGCGGATGCGGCCCGGAGGCGACGCCGCTCCGTGGTGGCGGGCGACTGCTCCTCCGAGGCGCGCCCCGACTGCCCGATCGCCATTCGTCACGAAGTGGCGCGGCTCGACGAGCGCCGCCGCGTCGAGCGCGGCCGAACCCTGGGCGTGGAGGATGCCGCCGAGCCGGTCACCGGCGCCGCGAGGAGCGGCCGCGGTGTGGCGCGAGGCCCCCTCCGCGGCGCGCGCGAGGAGCGGCGAGAGGTCGAGCGTGTCGGCAGCCGGATCGCCGGTGTGTCTCTGGCGGAGGCACTCGACTCGACCGACGGCCTCGCGGAGCGAGCGTAGCCCGACCGAGGCGAGCAGCCGCCGCACCTCCTCCGCGACGAACAGGAGGTAGGCCTGCACCATCTCGGGCGTCGCCGCGAACTTCGCGCGCAGCTCGGGCTGTTGCGTCGCGATCCCGACCGGACAGGTGTCGAGATGGCAGGAGCGGACCATGAGGCAGCCCTCCGCGAGCAGCAGCGCCGTCCCGAACGAGAACTCGTCGGCGCCGAGGAGTGCGGCGACGACGACGTCGCGTCCCGTCTTGAAGCCACCGTCGACGCGGACTCGCACCCGCCCGCGCAGGTGGTTGGCGACGAGCGCCTGCTGCGTCTCCGCGAGGCCGATCTCCCACGGCGCTCCCGCGTGCTTGATCGACGGCAGCGGGCTCGCCCCGGTGCCGCCGTCTGCGCCGCCGACATGGATCACGTCCGCGTGCGCCTTGGCGACTCCGGCCGCGACGATCCCGACGCCGGCCTCCGCGACCAGCTTCACCGATACGTCGGCGACCGGGTTGACCTCGCGCAGGTCGAAGATGAGCTGGGCGAGGTCCTCGATCGAGTAGATGTCGTGGTGCGGCGGCGGGGAGATGAGCGAGACGCCCGGCTGCGCGCGACGCAGCGCTGCGATCTCCTCGCTTACCTTGTGCGCCGGGATCTGGCCGCCCTCACCGGGCTTCGACCCCTGCGCAATCTTGATCTGGAGCTCCTCGGCGAAGGCCGCGTACTCGGCGGTCACGCCGAACCGGCCGGAGGCCACCTGCTTGATCGCCGAGTTGCGCTCGGACCGGAAGCGGCTCGAGTCCTCCCCGCCCTCGCCCGAGTTCGACTTCGCGCCGAGCCGGTTGAGCGCGATTGCGATCGTCTCGTGCGCCTCGGCCGAGAGTGCGCCGTGCGACATCGCCCCGCCGGAGAACCGGCGCACGATCTCCTCGGCCGGCTCGACCTCCTCGAGCTGCACGGGTGGGCCGGCAGGAACGAGCTCGAGGAGGTCGCGCGGCTCCAGCGGCGTCCGCTCGTTCACGAGCGCCGCGAAGCGGTCGTAGAGGTCGGAGCGGCCGTCGCGCACGGCGCTGCGGAGCGCGTGCGCGCCGGTGACGACGGCCTGCAGCGCGTCGACGACGTCCGCGTCGGTCGCGTGCGGCTCGCCGCCCTTGCGGAACTTGAAGTAGCCGGGGTTGTCGAGCCGCAGCCGCTCGGCGTGCGAGGATTCGAGCCGCGCGAGCGCCTCGCGCTCGAAGCGCTCGAGCCGGGCGCCTCCGATCGCGGACGGCGTGCCGGCGAGGAGCTCGGCGCACAGCGTGCGGTCGAGCCCGACCGCCTCGAACAGGCGCGCGCCGCGGTAGCTCGCGACGTCCGAGATCCCCATCTTGGACATCACCTTGAGCACGCCCTCTTCCAGTGCGGCGACCAGCCTTCGCTGCGCCTCGTCGGGTGTGGGGCGGTCGCCGCCGACCTTGTCGGCGGCCGCCATGTGGGCGACCGTCTCCAGGGCGAGCCGGGGACAGATCGCGTCGGCGCCGTAGCCGAGGAGGCACGCGATCGCGTGCGTGTCGCGCGGCTCGTCGGTCGCGACGAGAACGGAACAACGCATCCGCAGTCCAGTCTCCACGAGCCGGGTGTGCACCACGGACAGCGCCAGCAGCGCGGGCACCGGCGCACGCTCCGCGCCCGCAGCGGCGTCGCTGAGACAGAGGATCGTGTCGCCTGCGGCGACCGCGGCCTCGGCGAGCACCGCCAGCCGGTCGAGTGCCGGTCGCAGCCCTTCCTCCTCGGTGAACGTCGCATCGAGCACACGCGGCGCGAGCGCGTCGACGCCGTCCGGATAGAGCAGGAAGCCGGGAAGGGCCGCGACCTGGGGCAACGGGCCCTCGGCGACGAGCGACGCCGAACGTGGGCCGACGAACGTCGACACCGACATCACCAGGCGTTCCCGGAGGTGGTCGATCGCCGGGTTCGTGACCTGGGCGAAGCGCTGGCGCAGGTACGTCGTCAGCGGACGATCACGGCCGGCAAGGGGCGCGATCGCCGTGTCGTCCCCCATCGAGTAGACCGGGTCGTGAGCGGTCTGCGCGAGCGGTCGCAGCATCGCGTTCAGCTCCTCGCGCGTGTAGCCGTGAAGCACGTGACGTGCGTCGAGGGATCCCTCCGGCGGCTCCACGGGCAACCCGAGGTCCGCTGGGAGGACGCTCTCCTCGAACCACGCGCGGTATGGCCGGCGTCGCGCGAGCTCGCGCCGCAGCTCCGCGTCGACCAGCAGGCCGCGGTCGGGGTCGAGCGTCAGGATGCCGCCCGGCCCCAACCGCGCCCTGCGCACGGGCAGGCCGTCAGGCAACGGCACTGCCCCTGCCTCGGAGGAGACTGCGAGAAGCTCGTCGCCGGCCACGGCGACGCGAAGCGGACGAAGCCCGTTGCGGTCGAGCGCCGCGCCGCAGGTCCGGCCGTCCGAGAAGCACAACGCCGCCGGCCCGTCCCACGGTTCGCTCAGCATCGCGGCGTGCCGGTGGAAGTCGCGAAGGTCGTCGTCGAGACGGGGATCGTTCTGCCACGCGGGCGGCACGAGAACCGAGAGCGCCTCCGCGAGATCCGCGCCCTCGCCGCGCACGAGGAGCTCGAGCGCGTTGTCGAGGAGCGCGGAGTCGGAGCCTGAGCGGTCGAGGGCAGGTGCGAGGTTCGGCTCGTCCCCGAGCGCGCGCTGCCGGGCTTCAGTCCACGTCACGTTGCCGTCGATCGTGTTGATCTCGCCGTTGTGACAGAGGAGCCGGAACGGCTGGGCGCGCTCCCAGCTCGGCTCCGTGTTCGTCGAGAAGCGCTGGTGGAAGATCGCGAACGGAACCGAGAGCTCGGGATCCTCGAGATCGGGGTAGAAGCGCGCGAGCTGTGCGGCCGCGCAGAGCGCCTTGTATGTGACGGTGCGGAACGACAGCGACACGACGTACACGCCGGGAATTCGTTCGGCCCGCCGCCGTGCTCGGTAGGCACGGCGCTCCGCGTCCGGGTGCTCGGAGGGTGAGAGCACCAGCTGCTCGATTCTCGGCAGGGACGCGAGAGCGGTGACGCCGAGGGCCGACGTGCGGGTCGGCACCTCGCGCCAGCCGGCGGGCCGTAACCCTTCGGCGCGACATGCATCCTCGACCGCCGAGCGCAGCCAGCCCTCGCGCAGGAAGCACATCGCGAGGCCGGCGCCTTCGGTGCCGGTGAGCACCGGGCTGAGCGGGACGAGAACGCCTGCGCCATCTCCGGTCACGCCGTCGGCCGCCCACGCACCGCGATGGCCGACGGCGGCGAGACCCGCGAGCGCACGATCCAGGAGCTCCCGCGACGCGCGCCCCTGCAGATCGGCCACGAGGCCGATGCCACATGCGCTGCGCTCGCGTCGGGGGTCGTACAGGAGCCGTCGATCGTCGCCCACTGGGCTTCTCGCCTTTCGAGTCGGAGGAACGAGACTTCCCGCCGGTTGCCTTTGAGCTAGTCCGGCGGAGGCGGGAAGACGGATCGCCGGCTAGCTGCGCTTGTACGCAGCAAAGATCGCGAACGAGATAATCGACGTCCGTACGGGCTCGGCGTTCGCGAATGCGCTCGGCATTGAAGTCGGAACCGTAGTCCGTTCGGCGGACGAGATCAAGCGCCGTTCACCAAGCTGCTTGTCCGCAAATCCGGAATCTGCGACTGCAGATTACGGATTGCGAGAGTCGAAGACGCTCGCAGCGCAGGCGGACTCGCATCGGCCGAGGCTCGCCGAACAATCGGCCCCGGGGGTTGACAACGGTTCGCCCCGTCCGCACACTCCGTCCTTCGATGCCGAGCCCGTCTACGTCATACGTACCCGTCGACGCCACAGTCGTGGCCGTAGCGGCGTGCGATACGGGCATCGAGCTGCTCCTGATTATCCCCCGCTAAGGGGGAGATCGCGCTCACGCGCCGCACCGGCGCACACGTCCTCAGAAGCGCAGGAGAGGTACGTCCTCTGGACGACCGAGACCGAAGGAGCAGACAGTGCAGAACCGCAGGATCACGATTCTCGACACCACCCTGAGAGACGGCGAGCAGTCGCCGGGTATCGCCCTCTCGCCCGACGAGAAGGTCGAGATCGCCCGCGCGCTCGACGCGCTGGGCGTCGACGTGATCGAGGCAGGGTTCGCGGTCTCCTCCCCAGGCGACTTCGAGGGCGTTCGTGCCGTTGCCGCAGCCGTGAGCCGGCCCACGGTCGCGTCGCTCTCGCGAACTCGACCCGAGGATCTCGACGCCGCCGTCGAAGCGCTGGCGGAGGCCAGCGGACGCACGCGCGTGCACATCGTCCTCGCGACGAGCCCGATCCACATGGAGTTCAAGCTCGGGCTCGAGCCGGAGGAGGTCGTCGGGCAGGCGCGCTCGGCCGTGGCCTACGTCCGCGGTCGCGTCGACGAGGTCGAGTTCGCATGCGAGGACGCGACCCGCTCCGATCCCGCCTTCGTCGCCGAGGTGTGCAGGGCGGCAATCGAGGCCGGAGCGACGACCATCAATCTCCCCGACACGGTCGGCTACTCGCTCCCGAACGAGTACGCGGCGTTCGTCCGCGAGGTGCGTACGCACTGCCCGGAGCTCGAGGACGTCACCGTTGCGGTCCATTGCCACGACGACCTCGGGCTCGCCGTGGCGAACACCCTGGCCGGTGTCGCCGCCGGCGCCGGCCAGGTCGAATGCACGGTCAACGGTCTCGGAGAGCGCGCGGGCGTGGCGGCGCTCGAGGAGGTGGCGATGGCGCTCCGCGTCCGGGCGGACGCCTACGGCTACGACACCGGCATCGACGTGAGCCGGATCGGGCACGCCTCGCGCCTCGTCGCTGAGCTGACCGGCTACGCCGTGCAGCGGAACAAGGCGATCGTCGGAGCCAACGCGTTCGCCCACGAGGCAGGCATCCACCAGGACGGGATGCTCAAGCACGCAGGGACGTACCAGATCATGGATCCCGCCGAGCTCGGCCTCGCGACGACGCTCCCGCTCGGCAAGCACTCCGGCCGCCACGCGTTCCGGCGCGCGTGCGACGAGGCCGGCCTTCGGCTCAGTGAAGACGAGCTCGCGCTCGCGTTCTCGCGCTTCAAGCGGCTCGCGGACACGCGCCCGGACGTCACGCTCTTCGACGCCTTCGAGGAGGTGGCGGCATGACCTCGCGCACGACCTACACCCTCGCGTGCCTCTCGGGGCACGGCATCGCGGCGGAGGTCATGGCCGAGGCGAGCCGTGCGCTCGGTCGGGTCTCGCGCCTCCACGGCTTCGCAGTCCGCGAAACGCATCCGCCCTTCGGCGGCGAGGCGCGGACGCAATCGGGGCACGCGCTGCCGCCCGCCACGCGGAGCGCGACGCTCAGCGCCCAGGCGGTGCTCGTCGCGGCCGCCTTCGACCCCGCGCTCGCGGACGTCGAGTCGGAGCTCGACCTGCGGGCGCGGATGGATCGCGTCGCGTTCGGCGAGCACGCCGCCGTGACCATGCTCAGCCCGCTCTCGCAGCGCGCGCTCGAGTGGACGCTCGCGCGCGCGTTCGAGGTAGCCCGCTCGAGCCGCGCCCACGTCGCGTCGGTGGGCGGCGACGCGGTGTGGAGCGCTGCGTTCGCGCTCGAGGCGGCGAGGCACGACGGCGTGGTCGCGGAGAGCCTTTCGGTGAAGGCCGCCGTGCACGACCTCGCCTTCGAGCCGGAGCGGTTCGACGTCGTCGTCACGCCCGAGCCGTACGCCGAGGCGCTCCTCGGCTTCGTCGCCCATTCGAGCACGCCTCGCGTCGCGGCGTCCGGCCGGCTCGCGGGTAGCGGCCCGAGCGTGTTCGCCCCGGCGCACGGGGCAGCGGTCGAGATCGCCGGCCAGGGCGTCGCGAACCCGGCGTCGATGCTCCTCGCAGCGGCGCTCATGCTCGGCGAAGGGCTCGGCGAGCGGCGTGCCTCCGAGACGCTGACGAACGCGGTGCTGGAGGCGAGTGCCAACGGTGTCCGAACCCCGGACCTCGTTCGCGTCGGCATGGGCGCCACGACGCGCGAGTTCGCGGACGTCGTGATCTCCTCGTTGCCGCACGCGATGACGACCGCCGAGTTCTACCGCGAGGCGATCGCATGAACGCTCCTCAGCTTCAGAGCGATCCATGCGTGTTCCTCGGGCGTGGCTCGCGGTGCCCGGCCGGAGGGCACAGTATGGGTAATACGGGCCCGGAGAGCCGGGTGCCGCGAGCGGCGTCAGGCCGCGGCGGAGGCCGGCTCCGCCGGCCGGGAGCCGTGGCCGGCGAGGGGCGCGCATGAACGGTGCGGATGCGATCCTGCGTTCGCTCGAGGCCGAGGGCGTCGACGTCGCCTTCGGGATCCCCGGCGGCGCGATCCTCCCGCTCTACGACGCGTTCGCCCGCGGCTCGGACGTGCGCCACGTCCTCGCCCGGCACGAGCAGGGAGCCGGGCACATGGCGGAGGGCTACGCGCGGGCCTCGGGACGGACGGGCGTCGCGATCGCCACCTCAGGCCCGGGCGCGACCAACCTCGTCACGCCGATCGCCGACGCGTGGATGGACTCGACGCCCCTCGTCTGCATCACCGGGCAGGTGCGCTCGCACCTCATCGGCACCGACGCGTTCCAGGAGTGCGACATCACCGGGATCACGATCCCGATCGTCAAGCACTCGTGGCTCGTGCAGGACGTCGAGGAGCTTCCGCACGTGCTGAAGGCCGCCTTCCACGTCGCCCGCACGGGTCGGTGCGGGCCTGTCCTCGTCGACGTGCCGCGCGACGTGCAGGAGGCGGCGCTCGAGTTCGAGTATCCCGACGCCGTCGACCTGCCGGGCTGGAAGCCCCCGCAGAAGGGACATCCGCGGCAGATCGCCCGCGCCGCGCAGGCGCTGGCCGCCGCCGAGCGGCCGGTGCTGTACGTCGGCGGCGGAACGCTCAACGCGGACGCGTGCGAGGAGCTGCGCACGCTCGCCGATACCGCTCGGCTCCCGGTCGTGACGACGCTGATGGGCAAGGGCGCCTTCCCCGAGACGAGCGAGCTCCACTTCGGCTGGCCGGGCATGCACGGGCCGAAGTGGTCGAACTGGGCGATCAACAAGTGCGACGTCCTCGTCGCGGTCGGGGCGCGGTTCGACGACCGGGTCACGGGCAAGCTCTCCGCGTTCGCGCCCGGCGCCACCGTCATCCACCTCGACATCGACTCCGCAGAGATCTCGAAGCTCCGTCAGGCGGACATTCCGGTGGTCGGCCCCCTGAAGCAGGTTCTCGCCGACCTCACGGACGAGCTGCGCGCACTCCACGGCACCGGGCATACGCCGCGTGCCGAGCCATGGCTGCGCCAGCTCGCCGCCTGGCGCGAGGAGTTCCCGCTCCGCTACCGCGCGGACGGGGACTCACTCAAGCCGCAGCTCGTCCTGGAGACGCTCCAGGAGCTCACAGCGGGACGCGACGACGTCGTCTGGACGACGGGCGTGGGACAGCACCAGATGTGGGCGATGCAGTACCTGCTGTGCGACCGGCCGCGCTCGTTCATCACCTCGGGCGGCCTCGGGACGATGGGCTACGGCGTGCCCGCCGCGATCGGCGCCAAGGCGGCGCGCCCGGACGCGACGGTCGTCTGCGTGGACGGCGACGGCTGCTTCCAGATGACGCAGCAGGAGCTCGCCACCTCGATGCTGGAGGGCCTGCCGATCGTCACGGTCATCCTGAACAACGGCTACCTCGGCATGGTCCGCCAGTGGCAGGACATGTTCTTCGACGAGCGCCGCTCGCAGATCCACTTGACGACGGGCGTGCCCGACTACGCCATGCTCGCCGAGGCGTACGGCGGCGTCGGCTTCAGGGTCGAGAGCCCCGACGAGCTGGAGGGGGTGCTCGCGGAGGCGCTCGCCTGCGGCAGCACCGCCGTCGTCGACGCGCGGGTCGACGCGGCCGAGCAGTGCTTCCCGATGATCCCGGCGGGCGCCGCCGCGCTCGATCTCGTCGAGTTCGAGGACGCGCTCGAAGAGGAACGGAAGGCGGCCGCCGCGTGAGACACACGCTCTCCGTGCTCGTCGAGAACAAGCCGGGAGCGCTCATGCGGATCTCGAGCATGTTCGCGCGTCGGGGCTTCAACATCGAGAGCCTCTCCGTCGGCC
>JBKPLV010000370.1:0-7923 GCA_046731795.1 Actinomycetota bacterium
GCGCTCGAGGACGTCGTTCTCACGAAGGACGAGGCGCGCCTCAAGCGGCCGCTCGAGCAGTGGTGGACGGAGATCGTCTACGAGGGCCGTTGGTTCAGCCCGGCCCGCACGGCGATCGACGCCTTCGTCGACGCGACGCAGGAGCTCGTCACGGGCGAGGTGCGCGTCGAGCTGCGGCCGAATGCTGCGGTCGTGACCGGCCGGCGCTCGCCGAACATGATCTACGCCACCGAGCTTGCCTCCTACGCGGTCGGCGAGACATTCCCGCACGACGCCGCGGAGGGCTTCATCCGCATCTCCTCCCTCGAGACGGAATTGCACGCCGCGCGCGAACGCGCCAAGATCGACGTGTGACGACCTGGCAGGCGAGGGTCGAGAACGCGCTCGATCCGGAGGTGTGGCGCTTCCTGCGCGTGGACGACGCCGAGCTCCTGCCGTACGACTGCGAAGCGACGGCCGAGCACGCGCGCCGGCTCGCTGCCGCCGGGCACCTGTCCGACGAGGAGCTCGACGAGGCGGAGTCGCGGCTCGCGGAGATCGCGCAGGACCCGGACGCCTACCTCGAGTCCGACGAGGACGTGCATTCCGCGATCGAGCGGCTGCTCGGTGACGTCGGCCGCAAGGTCCACGCGGGGCGGTCGCGGAACGACCAGGTCGCCGCGGCCTTCCGCATGTACGTCCTCGACGCCTGTGCGGAGGCGCGCGAGGCGATCGACGCGCTGGCGCTCGTCGTCCTCTCGTTCGCGGAGTCGGAGGCGGATACGGTCATGCCCGGATACACACACCTCCAGCGGGCGCAGCCGATCACTCTCGGCCATCACCTCCTCGCCTGGGTGGAGATGCTCGATCGTGACCGGACGCGGTTCGCGGCAGTGGCCGAGGCCGCCGCGGAAAGCCCGCTCGGGGCCGGCGCGCTCGCGGGCTCGACGCTCGAGCTGCCACCGCCACCGCGGCAGATGCGCAACTCGATCGACGCCGTCGCCGACCGCGACTTCGCGCTCGACTATCTCTACTCGGCGGCCGTCGTCTTCACGCACCTGTCGCGGATCGGCGAGGAGATCGTGCTCTGGGCGACATCCGAGTTCGCGTTCGTCCGGCTCCCGGAGTCGGCCGCGACGGGCTCGTCGATGATGCCCCAGAAGCTGAACCCGGATGTCGCCGAGCTCGTCCGCGGCAAGGCAGGCACCGCGATCGGGCGCCTCGCCGGTCTTCTCGCGACGGTCAAGGGTCTCCCGCTTGCGTACGACCGCGACCTGCAGGAGGACAAGGCTCCGGTGTTCGCCTCGCGACGAGAGATCCGGCTCGCGCTGGAGGCGCTCACTGTGCTCGTGAGCGGCCTCGAGGTCGACCGCGAGCGGATGGCGGACGCCGCCTCGGATCCCTTGCTCCTCGCGACCGACGCCGCCGAAGCGCTCGTCCGCTCCGGGGTGCCGTTCCGCGACGCGCACGAGCAGGTCGCCGCGAGCGTCCGCGACGGGACGTTCGGGCCGCCCGACGAGAGGGCGAAGCGGGCGGCGCCCGGGCCCGACGGCATCCGCGAGGCGCTCGAGGAAGCGCGTCGCCGCTTCGTCGACAACCTGTAGCACGCCGTTATCGGAGCCGGGATTGCTCCTGACTGTCCTGTCAGTCAGGATCTTCGTATGGCGGAAACGCGGGAAGCGCCTCTGTCACCGGCGGCGACTGTTCGCATCGACGAGATCCTGCGCGCGGCGTGTCGCGTGGTCGCTTCGGGAGGCGCGAGCGACTTGCGCATCGGGAGCGTCGCGCAGGAGGCCGGTGTCTCGCGCACCCTCGTCCATTACTACTTCACCACGCGCCAGGACCTGGTGCGCGCGACCTTCGTGTATGCCGAGGATCTCCACGACGCGGCGCTCGAGGCCGAGCTCGCGGAGATCGAGACCGGGGCGGAGCGTGCCGAGCGAGCGCTCGTCCGCACGTTCGACCTCGAGCTGGAGGAGACGCCGGCCCTTTGGAACGAGGTCTGGTCGAGCCTTCGCTACGACACCGAGCTGCGTCCGCTCCTCCAGGAGCGCTATCGCGTGTGGGCGGAGCTCATCGTCCGCCTGCTCGACGAGGGGCGCAGGGACGGGTCAGTGCCCGACTGGGTCGACCCTTCCGCGGCCGGCTGGAGGCTCGCCGCCAGCGCGGACGGGCTCGACTCGATCCTGTACCTCGGCCTCCTCGACCTCGAAGAGGCACGAGAGCTCCTCGGCTCGTGCCTACGCCGCGAGCTGGGCTGACCTGACGGCCCGAGCCTGAATTCCCGGTGTGACGCCACACCGCCACGGCGGCGTATTCGCTTCGTCACCGAATCAGCGGAGGTTATCGATGAAACGTCTGCTTCTTCTCGCGGCCGCAGGGCTTGCCGTCGTCGCCTTCGCGGGCGCCGTCGGTCTGCCCGACCTCGCCGGCGCCCAGGATCCAGCGACCGAGCCGGATTCGATCACGGTGTCCGGTGTGGGCACGGTCGACGCCGTGCCGAACGAGGCCGAGATGTCCTTCGGCGCCGAGACTCGTCGCCCCACGGCCGAGGCCGCCGTGGCCGCGAACGCGGACGTGATGCGGAGGATTGTCAACGCGCTCCGGCAAGCGGGTGGACGCAAGCTCGCCACCCAGTGGGTCAGCGTTTACCCGTTCACGGACGAGAGCGGACATGTGAACGGCTACTCGGCCTCCAACAGCGTCTCTGCCGTGAGCGACGTCGAGGACGCGCCGGGCCTGATCGACGCGGCCGCCGGCGCGGGTGCAAACGAGATCAGCGGGCCTGGTCTGAGCTCGTCGAATGCAGAGGCGCTGTATCGCCAGGCGCTCGCGAAGGCGGTCGACGCGGCGCGCCTCAACGCCGAGGCGCTCGCGAAGGCGTCCGGGCGCTCAGTCGGCGCGATCACGGCGATCGTCGAAGGCGGATCCTCCTCGCCCGAGCCCATGTATCGAACCGCAGCCCAGGCCGCGGATTCCTCTACTCCGATCGTCCCGGGCGAGCAGAAGACGACCGCGACGATCAGCGTCACCTTCTCGCTCCGCTGAGGACGACGTCGAGGCGCCGCGGTCTGGCACCGCGGCGCCTCGCGCGACTCATCGGAGATGATCCGGGCGTGTCCGAAGAAGCAACGCTGGAACGAAGCACACGCGTCTCCACGCTCGAGCTCTTCTTCGACCTCGTCTTCGTCTTCACCATCACGCAGCTGACGAGCGTGCTCGTCGCGGGAAGCGACGCCGTCTCGGTCGCGCGGGTCGCGGTGATGCTCGGATTCATCTGGTGGATCTACGACGGCTACGCGTGGCTCACGAACGCGATCGCGACCGAGCGGCTGCGTCATCGCTTCCTCCTGCTGGGCGGGATGGGCGGCTTCCTCGTCATCGCGCTCGCGATCCCCGAGGCCTACGACGGGGAAGGGCTCGCGCTCGGGCTCGCCTACCTCGCGGTCGTCGTCTTGCACAGCGGGATGTACATGCGCGGGGCGTCCGTCGCCGAGGCGCGCGCGATGCTCCGCGTCAGCGCGTACAACCTCACGGCCGCGACGTTCGTCGTCGTGGGCGGCGCGATCGGAGGATCCGCGCAGTGGGTGCTGTGGATCGCCGCGAACCTCGTCTGGGTGACGCCGTGGGTCACGCGCCTCGAGGCGTTCGTGATCTCGACCGCGCACTTCGTCGAGCGACACGGCCTGGTCGTGATCATCGCGCTGGGCGAGTCGGTCGTGGTGATCGGCGTCGGCGCGGCCGGTCTCACGCTCGACGGCGGGCTCGTCCTCGTGGCGCTTCTCTCCCTTGCCCTCAGCGCGACGCTGTGGTGGCTCTACTTCTCCGATGAGGGACGGATCGAGCGCGCCATGGCGGAAGCGCCGGCCGAGCGTCGGCCCTATCTCGCGGTCGAGGGCTTCGGCCTGTGGCACCTCGGGCTTCTACTCGGCGTGGTGGCTCTGGCCGCCGGCCTGAAGAAGGCGATCGGCGCGCCGTACGACCCGCTGGACGGCTGGATCGCGGTCGAGCTGGCAGCCGGCGTCGCGCTCTTCGCCGTGAGCGACGTCGGATTCCGAAGGACGCTTGGAATCCCGAGAGGGCGGCTGCGGCTCGCCGCGGCCGGTGGGGCCCTCGTGACGATCCCGCTTGGGACGCATTGGTCGGCGGCGGCGCAGCTCGTCGCGCTCACGGGAATCGTCGCAGCCGCGCTCGTCGCCGAAAGACGGCCGGACGTTTGACCTCGCCGAGGCCGGCCGCTAAGGTGGCCGGGCCGTGATGCTCTTCGCGCGTATCTGAGATACCGGTTGCCGGGGCCCGCCAACAGGGCCGGACACTGGTTTGCACGTTTCTCGTTACGTACGCGATTGAAGGAGCAGCAGGTGATCGACATACAGGAAGCAGTCATGGAGGCCGTGCCCGTGCAAAAGGGTGCAGCCGTCGAGGTGCTCGAGCTGCGCAAGGAGTTCCGCCGCAAGACCTCGCGCAAGAACCGCGGCGGCCCGCGCATGCGCGTTGCCCTCGACGGCGTGTCGTTCACGATGACGAAGGGCGAGACCGTCGCCATCCTCGGCCAGAACGGCTCGGGGAAGTCGACGCTGGTCCGCCTGCTCTCGACGCTCTTGCTGCCGGACGGCGGTTCCGCGCGCATCCTCGGGCACGACGTCGTGACCGAGCATCGCGCCGTTCGGAGGGTCGTGAACCGGGTTTCGGTGGAGGCGTCCTTCTTCAAGAAGATGTCCGCCGCCGAGAACCTGAGCTACGCAGCGCGCTACTACGGCATGACGGGGAAGGAGACGCGCGACAAGATCCCGGCCATCCTCGAGCGTGTCGGGTTCCCGCCCGACCGGCGCGACGAGTCGATGGAGGCGCTCTCCCGCGGGATGCAGCAGAAGGTCGCGCTCGCCCGTGCGCTGCTGACCTCGCCGGTCGTGCTCCTGCTCGACGAGCCGACGACCGGGCTCGATCCTCGCTCCAAGCTCGAGGTGCAGGAGTTCATCCGCGAGATCCGTGACTCGCACGACTCGACGATCCTCCTCTGCACGCACGATCTCGCCGAGGCGGAAGTGCTCGCCGACCGTGTGGGCATCCTCGACCGCGGCCGCCTCCTCGCGCTCGAGCCGGCCGAAGCGATCAGGCAGCGCTACGGCGCCGCCACGCTGGAGGAGGCCTTCTTCGCCGCCACCGGCCGCGCGTTCGAGGCCGAGGACGACGAGGACGACGACAGGGAGGTGTTCGCCTGATGCGGGCCGTGCTGGGAACCATGCGGGCGGAGCTCGTCGGCGCCGGCGGCGTCGTCGAGCGCAACGCCTACCTCACGAGGCGCTACATCTGGTGGGACCTCGCCTGGTTCGTCTGGACCGTCGCGAACACGCTCACCATCGTCTTCATCGCGAAGGGCATCGAGGCCGAGGGAGGCTCGCTCGACGTCGAGGAGACGATGACGACGCTGCTCATCGGCGCCGTCGTCTGGGCCTACCTCGGGATCCTCTTCGAGTTCCTGATGGAGACGGTCGCGTGGGAGCGCTGGGAGGGGACGATCGAGTACACGTTCATGGCTCCGCTCTCCCGAGCGATGCATCTCGCGGGGCAGGGCGTGTTCGCGATCCTCTACGGGCTCCTGCGAGCGACGTTCTTGTTCGTCATCTGCGGGTTCGTCTTCTTCGACCTGTCGATGCCGAACGCGCAGTTCTTCGCGGCGTTCGTGGTGCTGCTCGTCGCCTCGGTCTCCTTCATCGGGATCGGGATGATGATGTCCGTCCTCCCGCTCATCTCGCCCGAGAAGGGAACGCAGCTCGGGTTCGTGGCCCAGGGGACGCTCCTCGTCGTCTCGGGCGTCTACTACCCGGTCGACGTCCTGCCCGGGTGGATGCAGGCGATCGCGACCATCTCACCGGCCACGTATGCGCTCGAGGGGGCGCGCGCCGCGATCCTCGAGGGCGAGCCGCTCTCGGCGCTGTGGAGCGACATCTGGCCGCTGCTCATCATCGGAGCGGTCTCGATCCCGCTCGGCCTGTGGGTGTTCGCGCGGGGTGAGACGTACGCCAAGAGGCACGGCAAGCTGAAGAGGAGCGGCTGACCATGACGGACTGGTTCGCCGGAACAGCTGCCCAGCATTACGACGCGGAGCTTGGCGAGTGGGGTGACGAAGCGGTTGTCGGGGCGACTGCAGACCTACTCGCCGAGCTCGCACTCGGTGGTGCCGCGCTCGAGTTCGGAATCGGCACCGGCCGCATCGCGCTCCCGCTCGCGGAGCGCGGCGTGGCGGTCAGCGGGATCGACCTCTCGCCGGACATGATCGCCCAGCTGCGCGCCAAACCGGGCGGCGATGCGATCCCCGTCGTGATCGGCGACTTCGCGACGGCGAAGGTCGAGGGCGCCTTCTCGCTGGTCTATGTCGTCTTCAACACCATCATGAACCTCACGACGCAGGAGGCGCAGGTGGCGTGCTTCCAGAACGCGGCCGCGCACCTGGAACCCGGCGGGTGCTTCGTCGTCGAAGTGGGCATCGGCGGCGGGCGCGACCCCGTGAGCGTGTTCGACCTGAGCGACACGCACGTCGGCATCGACGAATACGACCGCGCAACGCAGGCCCTCGTCTCGCACCACTTCACTCTCAGAGACGCCGGCTGGGAACTGTCGTCCGTGCCTTTCCGCGCCGCGTCGCCCGCCGAGCTCGATCTCATGGCGCGCATCGCCGGAATGTCGCTGCGCGAGCGCTGGAGCGGCTGGAGGCAGGAGCCGTTCACCGGCGAGAGCACGAAGCACGTGTCGGTCTGGGAGAAGCTCGCGGCATGACTGAGCACTCCGTCCACGTCGCGGGACTCCTGAAGGTGTTCGACGTGCCCGAGCGGGAGGCCGGCCTCCGTGCGGCCGCGAAGGGTCTCGTCCGCCGCAAGACGAGGGAGGTGCGGGCGGTGAACGAGATCTCCTTCACGATCGAGCCCGGCGAGGTCGTGGGCTTCCTCGGGCCGAACGGTGCCGGGAAGACGACGACGCTGAAGATGCTCTCCGGCCTCCTCTACCCCTCCGGCGGCGAGGCGCTCGTGCTGGGGCACGTTCCGTCGAGGCGACAGCGCGAGTTCCTGAGCCGGATCACGCTCGTCATGGGGAACCGCAACCAGCTCCAGTGGGATCTCCCGGCGCTCGACTCGTACGAGCTGAACCGCGCGATCTTCCGGATCCCACGCGAGCAGTTCGTCGCGACGCGCGACGAGCTGATCGAGCTCCTCGACATCGGCGACCTCGTCCGCAAGCCGGTCCGGCAACTCTCGCTGGGAGAGCGCATGAAGGCGGAGATCGTCGGTGCCCTCCTGCATCGGCCGCAGGTGCTGTTCCTCGACGAGCCGACGATCGGGCTCGACGTGACGATGCAGAAGCGCATCCGGGCGTTCATCGCCGACTACAACGCGCGGTACGGCGCGACCGTCCTCCTCACGAGCCACTACATGGCGGACGTCGAGGCGCTCTGCGAGCGTGTCATCGTCATCCACCACGGTCTGATCCTGTACGACGGCCTGCTCGCCAGCCTCGCGAACAAGTTCGCCGCCTACAAGACGATCGGCGTGGCGCTCGAGAACGGCCAGGCGGATCTGTCCAGCTACGGCGAGGTGATCCACCGCGACGGCGACTGGGTCACGCTGCGCGTCCCGAAGGCGCAGACGTCGGCGGTCACGGCTCGGCTCCTCGCCCAGGAGCAGGTGCTCGACCTCAACGTCGAGGATCCGCCCATCGAGGACGTGATCGAGCTCGTCTTCGCGCAGGAGCGTCCGGCATGAGCGTGCAGGCGGTGCCGGCTCCCGCGACCGGGCGTGCGGGCGCGTTCCGGTCGATGGTCGACCTGTACCTCGCCACGATGCGGATGGCGATCTCCGAGCAGTTCCAGTACCGGACCGCGAACTACTTCTACATGCTCGGCATGATCGCCGAGCCCGTGATCTACCTCGTCGTCTGGACGACGATCGC
>JBKPLV010000371.1:0-5012 GCA_046731795.1 Actinomycetota bacterium
ATCTCGAGCGGGACGATCAGCGGGAGCATCCCCTTGGGCACGTCCGGGATCCAGCTCTTGAAGTACCTCCATGCTCCGTTCGCCCGGATGCCCTCGACGTGGGTGAAGACGAACGTCATCAGCGCGAGCGCCAACGTGACGGACAGCGTCGACGTGGCGGCGAAGATCGCGAGCGTCGGAACCTCGACTCCCGCGATGTGCACCTTCTCGTCCGAGAGCGGCAGCGGGATGAAGCCGAGCATGTTGACGGTCCAGATGAAGACCATGAGGGTCGCGACGTAGGGGAACCAGCGTCCGATCGCCTTCGTCGGCAGCCCCTGCTCGGCGACCTGGACCTGCGCGACCTCGTAGATCGTCTCGCCGAGAGCCTGCCGACGCGTCGGATCACGGCCCACCTTCACGCGCATGAAGAAGATCCCGATGAGGCACGAGCAGAGCGCGCCGAGCAGCAGATACGCCACCGCCTTGTTGATCGACATGTTGATCGGCCCGATGTGAATCGGGATCCAGTCGTGCAGCTCCCACTCGTCGGAGATGAAGGCGCCCTTGTTCTCCTCCTCCGGCTCGCTGCCCTGGGCGAGCGCGACCGACGGCAGGGCGAGCGCGAGCAGCGGCAGGAGGACGACGATGCGCTTCACGCCTTTGCCTCCCCGCCGAAGTAGGTCGCGAGCCCGACGCCGAGCTCGGCGGTGAACGCGATCGCATAGAGGATCGCCGCGGACAGGCCGACGGTCTCGTTCGAGACCGTGACGATGACCAGCACGACGCCGACGAGCAGCGCCCGAGAGGATGTTCCGATGCCGCGCATGCCCGCGGCGGCGAGGTTATCGGGGTTGTTCGGGAGGCGCGCCAGTACCAGCGCGAAGATCTCCGCGGCGACCCAGAGGACGGCAGCGAGCGCCCAACCCCGCAACGGCCAGCCGGCGATCGCGAAGATCGGCAGCGCGAGCGCGATGATCGTGCCGCCCGCGACCGTCGGTGCGATCCGGCTCGGCAGCGGACGTGGCGTCGAGAAGATGCCCGACGCGCTCACGCGGCCCTGCTCCGGCCGTAGACCTGGTACACGACGAGGGTTCCGAGGGGGATGCCGAGGATCGCGCCCACGAGAAGGCCGATCCCCCAGGAGCCGAACGCCCAGCCGACGAGGGCTCCGAGGAGCATCGCAGCGGCGAGGGCGCCCAGGAGCAGCCCCGAGGCGGTGGCGAGCGAATGAGGCGAGGGGGCCGCGTCCGGCGTCATCCCGGCGGGAGCATATCAGCGTGCTTGTAACACCCAGTTTCCGTTACTTGAGCCGGAAACCGGCGTAATTCGTGACAGGGTTAGGATGGGCTGCGTGGAGCGCGTCGTCTTCGTCCACGGGAGCGTCGGCAACGCCGCGACGACGTGGGGCGCACAGCGTCCTCTGGAGGAGCAGTTCGAGTGCGTCTTCCTGACCCGGAGCGGCTACCCGCCCGGCCCGTTGGTCGACCGAATCGACTTCGAGGAGCAAGCCGACGACGTCGCCGCGGAGCTACGCAAAGGCGACCACCTCGTCGGCCATTCCTACGGCGGGGTCGTGTCTCTGCTCGCGGCTGCGCGCGAGCCGGGCCTGCGCTCGCTGACGGTGAGCGAGCCGCCGGCCTTCGGCGTTGCACGCGGTAACCCGGCGGTGGAGGAGTTCCTGGAGCTCATCCTCACGTTCCGGTCCGGCAACCCGACGCCACGCGAGTATCTGGAGTTCTTCCTGCCGCTCGTCGGCAGCGCGATCGAGCTGCCGGAGACGCTGCCGCCCGGGCTGGAGCAGGGTGCTCGTGCGGCGCTCGCGGAGCGGTCACCACATGAGGCAGTCGTCCCGTTTGCTGCCCTTGCCGCGACGACGTGTCCGAAGCTCGTGATCTCGGGCGGACATCACCCGGCGTTCGACGCGGTCTGCGACGTGGTCGAGGCGGAGCTCTCCGCGGAGCGCGCGGTCTTGCCTGGGGTAGGCCATTCCCTGCCGCGCGCGCCGGGCTACAACGCGCTGCTCGTGGACTTCGTCAATCGCGCAGCCGCTACCCGCGGCCGCGCGACCTAGTCCGCTTCTGACAACTCGGAACGTTGTCCCTTGGCCGCAACGAGCCAACCGGTCGCGCCGGCGGCGACGTGGGTCAGGCGCTCAGTCGCTCGCGGGCTTCCGATTCCTCCCGCTCGCGGCGCCGGATGCGCGGGTTCGCGAGCTTCACGATCTCGAGGAGGTAGACGACGTAGATCGAGAACGCGATCGCGAAGAAGCCGATCGCGAGCACCACGACCGTCTGGAGTGGATGCCACTCGCCGCCCTCGCGCAGCGGGACGAAGCGTGTCGCAAGCGCGGCGCCCGCGAGGCTCGCGCACCAGAGCCACATCGTCAGCGCCGCGCGCCGCTGCGAGAAGCCGATGTTGAGGAAACGGTGGTGGAGGTGGCTCCGATCCGCCGTATAGATCGGCCGGTTGTGCTTCATGCGGCGTGCCACGACGAACGAGGTGTCGATTATCGGCACCGCGAGCACGAGCAGCGGCAGCAGGAGGACGACCGTCGACGCCGTCTTCAGCAAGCCCTGGATCGAGACCGCGGCGAGGATGAACCCGAGACAGAGCGCCCCCGAATCGCCCATGAAGATCCGCGCCGGGAAGAAGTTGTGCCGGAGGAAGCCGAGGCAGGCGCCGGCGACGATCGCGGACAGGATCGCGGGATCGGGCTTCCCCAGAGAAAGCGCGAGGATCGCGTAGGTAACGCCCGCGATGCCGCAGACCCCGGCGGCCAGGCCGTCCATCCCGTCGAGGAAGTTGACCATGTTCATCACGGCGACGATGAACACCATCGACAGGGGAACGCCGATCCAGGCCGGGATGTCGAGCACGCCGACGAAGGGGAACGTGACGTGGTCGATCCAGACGCCGAACATGCACGGGATCGACGCCGCGACGAACTGCCCCGCGAGCTTCACCGAGGGTGAGAGCCCGCGGAAGTCGTCGACCGCCCCCACGACCGTCGCGATCGCCGCGCCGAGCAGCACGCCCCGGCTCTCCGCCGAGAGGTCGAGGAAGGCGAGCGCCGGCACGAGGATTCCGAGGAAGATCGCGAGGCCGCCGAGCCGCGGAATCGGCCGACGGTTGATCCGCCGCGCGTCGGGCCGGTCGACCGCGCCGAGCAGGCGCGCCATCCCGCCGACCGCCGGCGTCAGGAGCATCACGATGACGAACGCGATGATCGCCCCGTACAGGACCTCCGGCGTCGCCCGCAGCTCGTCGAACACGCGCGTCTACTTCGTCCCGTACAGGCGGTCGCCTGCGTCGCCGAGGCCTGGGAGGATGTAGCCCTTCTCGTTCAGGCCGCGGTCGACGGACGCGACCACGATGCGCACGTCCGGATGCTCGCGATGCACGCGCTCGATGCCCTCGGGCGCGGCGATGAGCGCGATGAGCCGAATCGATGTCGCCCCCGCCCGCTTCACCGTCTCGACCGCTGCTGCGGTCGAGTTCCCGGTCGCGAGCATCGGATCGAGGAGGATGACGTCTCGCTCGCGGAGGTCGTCGGGGAGCTTCACGTAGTACTCGACCGGCTCGAGCGTCTCCTCGTCGCGGAAGAGCCCGATGAAGCCGACGCGCGCGCCCGGCACGAGGGACAGCACCGCGTCGAGCATCCCCATCCCGGCGCGCAGGATCGGGCAGACCGCGACCTTCTTCCCCGTGATCCGCCTCGCGGTCGCGTGCTCCAGCGGCGTCTCGATCTCGACCGCCTCGTCGGCGAGATCCTTCGTCGCCTCGTATGTGAGTAGCAGCGTGAGCTCGTTCACGAGCTGGCGGAACATCTGCGTCGTGGTGGTTACGTCGCGCAGGAGCCCGAGCTTGTGCTGCACGAGCGGATGCGTGACCTCGGTGACGAGTCCGGAGGACGCTTCGAGGTCGGCTCTGGTTTCCACGCGCTGCCTCCTTAGTCGGAGAACGTCGGGAAGGCGGGCAACCCGGAATACAGCGGACGGCGCTCGAGAACGGACGCGCTCTGTGCTGTGAGGGCGCCGAGATCGGCAGCCGCCTGCAGGGCGTCGCACATGATCGCGCCCACCTCGCGGAAGTCGTCCTCGTCGAGTCCACGCATGGTCATCGCCGGCGTGCCCACCCGGAAACCCGAGGCGACGGTCGGCGGCCGCTCGTCGAAGGGAACGGTATTGCGGTTTACGGTGATGCCGACCTCCGCCAGCCGCTCCTCCGCGTCCTTGCCGCTCCACTCCGTCCGGCGGAGGTCGACGAGGAGCAGGTGCGTGTCCGTACCGCCCGTGAGGACGTCGAGCCCGCCAGACTGCAACGCCTCGGCGAGCGCGTCGGCGTTCGCCCGCACCTGGCGCTGGTAGTCACGGAACGCGTCCGAGGCGGCGATCTTGAAGCAGGCCGCCTTCGCCGCGATCACGTGGTTGAGCGGCCCGCCCTGCATCCCCGGGAAGACCGCCCGGTCGACGGCCTGCGCGTGCTCCTCGCGGCACAGGATGAAGCCCGACCGGGGCCCGGCGAGCGTCTTGTGCGTCGTCGAGGTCACGAAGTCGCAGTGCTCGACCGGGTTCGGTTGGAGCCCAGCGGCCACGAGGCCCGCGAAGTGCGCCATGTCGCAGAGCAGCAGCGCGCCGACCTCGTCGGCGATCTTGCGGAAGCGCCACGTCTCGACGGTGCGCGGATACGCAGAGCCGCCGCACACGATGAGCTTGGGGCGGTGCTCCTTCGCGAGCGCGAGCACGTCGTCGTAGTCGACGAGGTCGGTCTCGCGGGAGACGCCGTAGTGGACGACCGTGTACAGCCGGCCCGAGAAGTTGACCTTCAGGCCATGCGTGAGGTGTCCGCCATGCGAGAGCTCGAGCGAGAGAATCGTGTCACCCGGGTCGAGAGCTGCGAAGTAGACGGCCATGTTCGTCTGCGCGCCTGCATGCGGCTGGACGTTCGCGTGCTCGGCACCGAAGAGCGCCTTCGCGCGGTTGATCGCGAGCTGCTCGATCTCATCGACGACCTCGCAGCCGCCGTAGTAG
>JBKPLV010000372.1:0-4253 GCA_046731795.1 Actinomycetota bacterium
AGCGTGGCCCTTTCCGAGCAGTCGGCGGGCACGCCGGACGCCATCAGGATCGAGAATGTCGGCAAGAGCTTCGGCGTCGTGCAGGCGCTCGAGGACGTGTCGCTCCACCTTCGGCCGGGCGAGGTCCTCGGCCTCATCGGCGACAACGGAGCCGGAAAGTCGACCCTTGTGAAGATCCTGACGGGATTCCACAAGCCTGACTCCGGGAGGATCTTCGTGTTCGGCGACGAGGTGCACCTGAAGTCAGTGAGCCACGCGCGCTCGCTCGGGATCGACACGGTCTTCCAGGATCTCGCGCTCGTGCCGGGAATGACCGTCTACCACAACATGTTCCTGAACCGCGAGGTCACGCGCGGCTTGGGGCCGATCCGGTTCCTCAACAACCGCGTGATGAAGAAGCGCTCACGTGAGTACCTCGACGACATCGGCGTTCGAGTGCCGTCCGTGGACGCCGAGGTGGCCCGCATGTCGGGCGGGCAGCGACAGGCGATCGCGATCGCGCGCTCGACGCACTCGGACGCGAGGATCATCCTGCTCGACGAGCCGTTGGCGGCGATGGGCGCCCGCGAGGGAGCGCTCATCATCGAGCTCATCGAAGGGCTCCGTTCTCGCAGCGACGTCTCGATGATCGTGATCGCCCACAACTACGTGCACGTCCTCGAGATGTGCGACCGCGTCAACCTCCTCCGCAACGGGCGCATCGTGCTCGACAAGCGCACCGACGAGACGACGGCCGAGGAGCTGACGAGGATCGTCGCGGCCGAGTACCGGGTCAGCTCGACGGCGTAGATTCGTCGAATGGCCGACAGGCGTCTCAGGTGGCTCGGCCAGGCCGGCTTCCGACTCGACTTCGACGACCGCTCGCTCGTCGTGGATCCGTGGGTGAGCCCGCACGAGAACAGGCTCGTCCCCGCACCTCCGCTCGACCTCGCAGCTGAGGGAGTCACCGCTCTCCTCGTCACGCACGAGCACCTCGACCATCTCGACTTGGGCTTTCTTCCGACCTTCCTCGAGCGCTCCCCGAACGCGACGGTGGTCCTCCCCGAGGCGCTGGTCGAGCTCGTGGAGGGCGTGGTGCCGGAGTCGCAGCTTCTCACGGTGAACCCGCACGACGTCGTCGAGGTCGGTGGGATCGAGGTCGACGTCGTTCCGGCGATCCACGGCGTCACGATGGACGACGCCTACGGCGACGGAAGCTCTCTGGGTGGAGGCCCTCGGTTCGTCGGATATGCCTTCCGAGGGCGCCCGTCCGTCTACGTCGCCGGCGACACGATCGTGACGGACGAGGTCGCGAGCTCGCTCTCGCACCTCGGGATCGAGGTCGCGCTCCTGCCGATCAACGGGCGAGATGCCGCACGTGAGGCGCAGGGCATCGTGGGCAACATGGACGCGAGCGAGGCAGCCGAGCTCGCTCTTGCGATCGGCGCGACCCGGTTGATCCCGTACCACTGGGACGGTTACGCGGGCAACACCGTGCCTCCCGGTACCGTCGTCGACGCCGCAGGAGCCCGCATCCAGGTCGTCGTCCCCGCGCGGTTCGCCGCGGTCACGCTGTAGAGCGGTCGATCAGCGGCGCAAGCGGCCGCCGTTGCGCCGCGCGATCCGGCGAAGATCGGCGGCGGTGTCCGCAATCAGCACGTGAGTCGCCTCCTCGGCTCCGTCTTCGTCGCCGGCGGCGATCTCGTCGAGAATCGCGCGGTGGAGCGGCAGAGCCCGACGCCGGGACCGCGGCGGAGTGGTTGTTACCTGGAACGTCGTCCGGAGCACTGCACGAAGGACGCCGCCGAGGTGAGCCAGGAGCTCGTTGTGGCACGACGAGAGGATACGGTCGTGGAATCGCAGGTCGGCGGCGAGATACGCGTCCTGGTCGCCGAGTCCCGCCTCCATCTCCGCGTAGGCCTGGGCAATCGCGGCCGTCTCGTCCGCGCTCGCCCGCGTTGCTGCGAGCCGCGAGGCGAGAGGCTCGATCGCGAGTCGCACCTCCGTCGTCTCCTCGTACAGACGAATGTCGTTCGACGTCTCGGCGCGCCAGCTGAGGACGTCGGGGTCGAGCATGTTCCAGTCGGCGCGAGGACGCACGCGCGTGCCGACCTTCGGGCGAGCGACGACGAGCCCCTTCGCAGCGAGCACCCGGACGGCCTCACGTAGGACCGTGCGGCTGACCGCGAGGTTCGCCGTGAGCTCGTCCTCAGGCGGAAGCGGATCGCCGGGCTTCAGCTCGCCGCTCAAGATTCGCAGCCCGATGAGATGCACCACCTCCCCGTGCAGGCCGCGGCGCGGATACGTGAGACTCCTGGTCACCGCAGCTTTCTGCACGTGAGGATCGTATTCACCGCCCGAACCACGAAGGAGGCGCCGTCGGCGCCAATCATCATATGATAGTCCTTCTCCTGCAAGCAATCCGAGGAGCTAGCGCATGAGGAACGTCCCAGGCGAGCCGACCGCACGGCGAAGCGAGGAGTGGTTCGAGCGCCGCGACCTCGACGGATTCCTCCACCGGTCGTGGCTGAAGTCGACCGGCGTGACGGACGAATCCTTCCGCGGGCGCCCCGTCATCGGGATCTGCAACAGCTGGAGCGAGCTCGTCAACTGCAACGTCCACCTCCGGGGGCTCGCCGAATCGGTGAAGCGCGGCGTCCTCCAGGCGGGCGGGTTTCCAGTCGAGTTCCCGGTGATCTCGCTCGGCGAGTCGCTCATGAAGCCGACGACGATGCTCTACCGCAACCTCATGGCGATGGACGTCGAGGAGTCCATCCGCGCGTATCCGCTCGACGGCGTCGTCCTGCTCACGGGCTGCGACAAGACGAACCCGGCGAGCATCATGGGCGCCGCGAGCGCCGACATGCCCGCGATCGTCGTCACCGGCGGCCCAATGCTGAACGGCCGCTGGCGCGGCGTCGAGATCGGTTCGTGCAGCGACTGCTGGCACTACCACGAAGAGCTTCGGGCCGGGCGCATCACCGAGGCCGAGTGGGTCGAGATCGAGAACTCGATGTCACGCTCGAACGGGCACTGCATGACGATGGGGACGGCCTCGACGATGGCGTGCGTGACCGAGGCGCTCGGCCTGACGCTCCCCGGCGGCGCTGCCATTCCGGCAGTTGACTCCCGCCGGCGTCACCTGGCCGAGGCTTCGGGACGACAGATCGTCGAGCTCGTCGAGCGGGACGTGAAGCCCTCGGACATCCTCACCCGCGAGGCCTTCGAGAACGCGATTCGCGTGCTGCACGCGATCTCGGGCTCGACCAACGCGATCCTCCATCTGCTCGCCTACGCCGGCCGGGTCGGCGTCGACCTCCCGCTGCAGCTCTTCGACGATCTCTGCGCCAGCACACCGTGGCTCGTCGACCTCAAGCCCGCGGGGCGCTTCCTCATGGAGGACTTCTTCTACGCAGGCGGGGTACCGGCGGTCATGGCCCAGATCGAGGAGCTCCTCCACCTCGACGCGCTCACGGTCACCGGTCGCACGGTGCGCGAGAACATCGCCGGCGCGGAGATCGTCAACCCCGAGGTCATCCGCACCGCGTCGGACCCGCTCGATCAGGGCGGCGCCCTCGTCGTGCTGCGGGGCAGCCTGTGCCCCGACGGAGCGGTCATGAAGATCACCGCAGCCGACCCGCGACTGCTGAGCCACGAAGGACCCGCAATCGTCTTCGAGGACATCCACGACCTGGCGGCCCGCGTCGACGACCCGGCTCTCGAGTGCGACGCGTCGAGCATCATGGTGCTGCGCAACGCGGGTCCGATCGGTGCTCCCGGAATGCCGGAGTGGGGCCACCTGCCCATTCCCACCAAGCTGCTGAAGGAGGGAGTGAGTGACCTCCTTCGCATCTCGGACGCGAGGATGAGCGGGACGTCGTATGGCGCCATCGTCCTCCACGTCGCGCCGGAGTCCGCCGTCGGCGGGCCGCTCGCCCTCGTCCGGGACGGCGACCTGATCCGGCTGGACGTCAACGAGCGACGGCTCGATCTCGTCGTCGACGAGGCCGAGCTCGCGGCCCGGCGCGCGAGTTGGCAGCCGCCGGCCGCCACCGACGAGCGCGGCTACCGGCGGCTCCACGCCGATCATGTGCTCCAGGCCAACGAGGGCTGCGACTTCGACTTCCTCCGTGGCAAGGCGGCCGTCGTCCAGGATGCGGTGACCTACCTCTGACGTGAAGGTCCTCGTCACCGGCTCCCGAGGGAAGGTCGGACGCGCGCTTTGCCCGCGCTTGCAGGAGGCGGGCTACGACGTCCGCGCGACGGATCTCGCG
>JBKPLV010000373.1:0-4748 GCA_046731795.1 Actinomycetota bacterium
AGACATCTCCGCGACTCTCGGGAAGGACTCGCTGACCGAGGCGTGGCGCGCTGCCATCGCCGGTCTGTTCCTCGTCGCGATCTTCCTCCTGATCTTCTACCGCTTCCTCGGCCTCGTCGCGGTCGCCGGGCTCGCGATCTACGCCGCCTTCCTGTACGCGACGATCCTCCTCTTCAACGTGACGCTCACGCTGCCCGGCTTCGCCGGTCTCGTCCTCACCTTCGGCGTCGCGGCCGACGCGAACGTCGTGATCTTCGAGCGCATCAAGGAAGAGGTACGTGCTGGGCGGTCCGTGCGCGCGGCGATCACGCAGGGCTATCGCAAGGGTTTCCACACGATCGTCGACGCCAACGTCGTGACCGCGATCACCGCGATGGTGCTCTTCGCGGTAGCGACTGCGAGCGTGCGCGGGTTTGCGCTCATGCTGCTCATCGGCACCGCGCTCTCGATGCTCACGGCAGTGCTCGCGACCCGGGCGATCCTGGCTGTCCTGGGCGGGTTCGAATGGTTCGACAACCCGCGCTTCATGGGTGCGACCGGCCAGGGGGTCCCCCGCTGGCTGCGCTGGAACTACATCGGCCGCCGACGCCTCTGGTTCGCCATCTCCGGGACGGTCGTCGCGATCTCGATCGTCGCGATCGGCGTCAAGGGTCTCAATCTCGGCATCGACTTCAAGGGCGGCACGCAGATCACCTTCTCGACGCCGCAGCCCACCTCGCTCGAGCAGGTCCGCAGCGAGGCCGCGACGATCGGCCAGGCGGGCGCCGTGATCCAGGGGCGGGGCCCGTCGACGAACGGCGAGTACACGAAGTTCCAGATCCGAACCGAGTCACTCACGACTGCGGAGCAGAACGAGCTCCAGGAGGGCTTGGCAAACGCGGTCAACGCGAGCTCGTTCGGGGCGAAGAACGTGTCCGAGAGCTTCGGGCGCCAGATCGCGAAGAACGCGCTGCTCGCGATCGTCGTCAGCCTGCTGCTGATCGTCGCGTACATCTCCGTGCGCTTCCAGTGGAAGTACTCGGTCGGCGCGCTCGTCGCTCTCGCACACGACGTCGTCATCACGGTCGGCATCTACGCGTTTACCGGCCGGGAGGTGACGACTGCGACCGTCGCTGCGGTCCTCACCGTTCTCGGGTACTCGATCTACGACACCATCATCGTCTTCGACCGCATCCGCGAGAACGTCCCGCTCATGCGGCGTGCGTCGTTCCGCGTGATCGGCAACGTCTCGATGTGGGAGGTGCTGCCGCGCTCGCTCGCGACGACGTTCATCACACTTCTCCCTGTCGGCTGTCTCTACTTCTTCGGCGGCGACACGCTGAAGGACTTCGCCTTCGCGCTGCTCGTCGGCATCGGCTCCGGGGCGTACTCCTCGATCTTCCTCGCGGCACCGCTGCTCGCGGCGCTCAAGGAGCGCGAGCCGGAGTTCGCCCGCCGCAGGGACGATCTCGGTGCCCTCGCCGGGGTCGCCTCCGTCGGCGGCACACTCGCTGTCGAGGCGGAGGAGGCTGCGGCAGCGGCGGACGCCGAGACGGGAACGGCAGAGCGCGAGGAGGGCGACGGAGACGGCGCGCGACCCGCACCGCTCCCGGCGCCTCCCGCCGGACCGGTTTCCTCCAAGCGCGAGCGGCGGCGCCAGCGACGCGCGTCCCGTCCTCACGGTCGTGCCCGCTAGCGAGCGCTCAACGCTCGAGACGCTGAGCCTGGCAGGGGTAGGCGCGGTCGCCCTCGTCGCTCAGCACGCCGACGAGCTCGCCTCCGAGATCGCCAGCCGAATCGGCGTCGAGCCGGACGACGTCCGCGCGGTGATTGCCGATGTGCTCGACAGCTGGCGCCGCGAGGCGACGCGGCTCGGCGAGTCCGGGGGCAGCATGGCAGCCCGTGCAGCGTCCGAGCTCGGCGCGGCCTCGCGCGACAACGTGAGGGACCTCGAGCTCCGCGTCGCGCAGATCGAGCACCGGCTGAAGCTGCTTGAGCGTGACTAGCGCACAAGACCGGAATCCGCCCGCGCGGATTCCGGTCGCGCGAAAGCCAAGGCGCTCGCCGTGTTGGAGCGGCTTCGTGGCGGCCGGTCGCTGACCCTCGGCCGGCCCTCCTACAATCCTCACCGATGGCGACGACGCACGACCGCTCGTCGCGCAACCTCGGGCGTCTCACCGAGATCGCGCAGGTAGCGGCACGTCACGGCTTCGGCTACGTCCTGCGGCGGAACCGCATGGGCGATCTGGTTCCCGGCGAGAACGGGGAGGTCGCGACCGCGTCCGACCGCGGCCGACGCTTGCGCGCGATGCTCGACGAGCTCGGGCCGACCTTCGTCAAGTTCGGACAGCTGCTCTCGACACGCCCGGACGTCGTGCCGCCGGACATCGTCGTCGAGCTGCGCACGCTCCAGGACGCCGCCTCTCCGATCTCGTTCCAGCAGGTGCAGGAGGTGGTCGAGGCGGAGCTCGATCTGCGGATGGACCGTGCGTTCGTCGAGTTCGACTTCGCCCCGCTCGCCTCCGCGTCGATCGGGCAGGTACATCGCGCCGTGCTGCCCGACGGGCGCGAGGTCGCGGTCAAGGTGCAGCGTCCGGCCGCGGCGCAGCAGATCGAGGCAGATCTCGGCCTGCTCTACCAAGCCGCGCGACTCCTGAAGGAGCGGGTGAAGGCGCTCGAGTTCATGGATCCGCAGGAGCTCGTCGACGAGTTCGCGCGCTCGATCCGGCTTGAGCTCGACTACGGGCACGAGGCGCGGAACGCGGAGATGTTCCACCGGAACTTCGCGCGCGACGAGAGGGTGGTCGTGCCGCGCGTGATCAGGCAGTACTCGACCTCGCGGATCCTCACGCTCGAGTTCCTCCGCGGCACGAAGGTCGCGGACCTCGACCTCGAGGCACTCCGGCCGGAGGAACGTCGACGCATCGCACATTCCCTCGCCGACGCCTGGATGACGATGGTCTTCCGGCACGGCTTCTTCCACGCCGACCCGCACCCGGCGAACATCTACGTCCTCGAGTCCGGGGTGCTCGGCCTCGTCGACTTCGGGCAGGCGGGGAAGCTCACCGACGACGACATGACGAAGCTCACGATGCTCTTCGTCGACGCGGCAACGGAGAACGTCGACGCCGTTCCTCGTCGGCTCCGCGACCTCGGCGTCCGCTACGACGCGGCGCGCGAGCAGGAGTTCCGCGCCGAGTTGCAGGTCCTGTTCGACCGCTACTACGGCAGCCGGCTCTCGGACATCGACCCACTTCAGGTCATCCGTGAGGCGTTCCAGCTGATCTACTCGATGAACCTGAAGCTGCCGAGCCGCTTCGTGATTCTCGACAAGGCGATCGCGACACTGGCATCGGTCGGGCAGGAGGTGTATCCGGAGTTCAACGTCTTCGAGGTCGCGAAGCCGTATGCGCGCGGGCTGCTGGCCGATCGTTTCCATCCGCGCGCGCTCTCGCAGCGGGCCCGGGTCGAGGCCCTCGGCCTCGCGTCGGTCGCGCGGGACATGCCCTACCAGGTCTCGGACGTGCTCGAGTCGCTGCGGCAGGGGACGTTCCAGGTGCACATCGAGAACCCGGGCATCGACGAGATCGACGACCACATCGACAAGGCGACGAACCGTATCGCGGTCGCCCTCGTCATCCTCGGCGGTCTCCTCGGCTCGGCGATGATCGGCGTCTTCGCGGAGGGCGGCCCGCATGCGCTCGGAATCCACCTCATCGCGCTCGTCGGGTTCCTCCTCGCGGGCATCTTCGGCGTGTGGCTCGTGTGGGGCATCCTGCGGCACGGCCGCCTCTGACGCAGCCGTCCGCGAGCGACGTGTCCGCTGCGGATCGCTTGTCGCGCAACCGTCGAAAAGGACATCTGGCGCGTCCCAGAGCCTCGGGCTAGCGTCGCCGCATGCGGAGCGCTGTCCTCGTCGCCGAACCCGAATCCGAGACGCGCGAGTACCTCGGCCGCCACCTTCGCGACGACGGGTTCGACGTGCTCCGAGCTGCGCGCAGGAGCGAGGCGCTCGAGCTGGCCGAGACCGCACGACCCGATCTCGTGCTCATCGCCGAGCTCGAGCTCTGCCTCAGCCTCCGGCGCGGCGAGCCCGGAAGGAGCTGGGACCGCAATGTGCCGGTGATCGTGCTCGCGCCGTCGTCGGATCCCGTCGAGCGGGTTCGCGCGCTCGACCGCGGCGCAGACGACGTCATCGGGCGCCCCTTCGCCTACGAGGAGCTCCTCGCACGGATTCGGGCGCTGCTGCGGCGTCGCCTCCCGGCGTCCGCAGACACGGTCGTGGCCGGCGACCTCGTCCTCGACCGGCCGACGCGGCGCGTCCGCGTCCGGGACACCGCCGTGCTCCTCTCTGCGAAGGAGTTCGAGCTCGTCGCGAAGCTGGCCTCCGATCCGTATCGCGTGTTCACGAAGGAGGAGCTGCTCCGGGAGGTGTGGGGCTACCGAGCGTTGGGCCGCACGCGCACCCTCGAGTCGCACGCCTCACGGGTGCGGAAGAAGCTCTGCCTCGGTCCAGGCGACCGCTTCATCGTGAACGTGTGGGGCGTGGGCTACCGGATGCTCGAGTGAGCTGATCCACGCCTCGGAGAACGGGTGGTTTGACCCCCTCTGTGCGAGCTGCCAGAGTCACGGACGTGAGCGCCACGGTCGATTCGGCGATGGACGAGTACATCCGTAGCTACTCGGACCGCGATCTGGAGGCCGTCACCGAGTTCTGCCATGCGCCGTTTCTCGCGATCAGGGAAGGCGTTCCGATCCACATGCCCGAC
>JBKPLV010000374.1:0-3683 GCA_046731795.1 Actinomycetota bacterium
GCGCGGCGAGCCCCGAGCGCGGGAGCACGAATCCGGCGTAGCCGTCGGGGATCTCCACCGCGAGCCCCGTCGGAATGACGGCGCGCTCTCCCGGCGCGAGGTGCGCCGCCTCGCAGGCCGTGAGATCGATCCCGGCGTCTCCCTCGTATGCCTGCTGCGGGAGCACCGCATCAGGGCGGAGCCGGCGGATCGCGACCTCGATCATCGAGCCGTCGCCCGGTCGAGGTCGTGCTCGCCCTCCCCTGCCACGAGGTAGCGCGCGAAGCGCGCGGCCTCCGCACGCGGCAGCCGGGCACGGACGCGCACGCCCTCCGGGGTGTCGCGACGCTCGGCGACGGGCGCTCCGAGGTCGTAGAGATCGGCCAGCGTCTTTCCGTCCGCGTAGGGCACGAGCAGGCGAACATCCTCGAAGCGATCGGAGAAGAGCTCGGCAATCCGCGCCTTGAGCACGTCGATGCCCTCGCCCGTGGCTGCCGAGATCAGCAGCGCGCGCGGATACGCGTGCTCGATCCGGCGCCGCCCGAGCGGATCCAGCAGATCGACCTTGTTCAGGACGAGCTCGGACGGAATGTCGTCGGCGCCGATCTCTGCGAGAACCGCCTCGACGGCTGCGATCGTCTCGTCCAGGCGCTCGTCGGGCAACGACGCGTCGGCCACGTGGAGCACGAGATCGGCGACCAGCGTCTCCTCGAGTGTGGCCGCGAAGCCCTCGATGAGCTGTGTCGGCAGGCGCCGAATGAAGCCGACGGTGTCGGTGACGAGGTAGCGCTTGCCGTCGAATTCGAAGCCCCGCGTCGTCGGGTCGAGCGTCTCGAAGAGGCGGTCGTCGACGGTCGCCTGCGCGCCCGTGAGCGCGTTCAGCAGCGTCGACTTGCCGACGTTCGTGTACCCGGCGAGCGCGATCGTCGGCACGCTCGTCCGCAGCCGTTCCTTCCTCCGGGTCGAGCGTTGCCCCTCGAGGCCACGGAGTCGGCGCTTGAGCAGCGAGACCCGCGTCCGCGCGAGCCGGCGGTCGGTCTCGAGCTGGCTCTCGCCGGGGCCTCGCGTCCCCACCCCGCCGCCGAGGCGCTCGAGGTGCTGCCACATGCCTCGCATGCGCGGGAGGTTGTACTCGAGCTGCGCGAGCTCCACCTGCAGCTTTCCCTCGGCGCTCCTTGCGTGCTGGGCGAAGATGTCGAGGATCAGCTGCGTGCGGTCGACGACACGCGTCCTCAACGCGTCCTCCAGTGCGCGCTGCTGCGTCGGCGAGAGCTCGTCGTCGGCGAGGAGCACCTCCGCGTCGCTCGAGCCGAACTCCTGCTTCAGCTCGGTGAGCTTGCCCTTCCCCACGAACGTGCGCGGGTCGGCGTACGCGCGATGCTGCACGAGCGAGCCGATGGGCGCGACCCCCGCCGTCCGCGCGAGCTCCGTGAGCTCGGAAAGCTCCTCGGCTCCGTCGGAGCCTTTCGGATACACGCCGACGAGGAATCCGCGCTCCGGCTCCGCCCCGGGTGCGGGATCGGGCTGCCGCGGAGTCACCGCGAGATTATGCCGGTACGCTCCCGCGGTGACAGCGCTCGCCGACCGCCTCGCCGCGCGGACGCTCGAGCTCGTCGACATCCCGTCGCAGAGCGGCCACGAAGAGGCGATCCGCGAGCAACTGCTTGCGCTCGTGCCGCCGTCGTGGGATCCCGAGTACGCGGGTGACGAGGCGTTCCTGTTCATGTCCCGGCGTCGCCCGGGGCGGCCCTTCGTCGTGCTCGCCGCGCACTACGACACCGTCCCCGCACAGGGCAACCTTCCCGGCCGCCTCGAGGACGGCGCGGTGCACGGGCTCGGCGCGAGCGACATGAAAGGGGGGCTCGCCGTCGCCCTCGAGCTGGCACGTGATCTCGACATCGCCTCCACGACCTGCGACGTCGGGCTGCTGCTCTTCGGCCGGGAGGAGCTTCCGGCAGATCACAACCCGCTCCCTGCGCTCTTCGAGGGCTCGCAGGCGATCCGTGACGTGACGCTGGCGGTGATCCTCGAGCCGACGGATCTCGAGCTCCAGTCCGGATGCCTCGGGAACGTCGTGGCGCGGCTGACCTTCTCCGGTACGAGCGGCCACTCGGCCCGTCCCTGGCTCGCCGACAGCGCGCTCGAGCGGGCCGTTCGCGGTCTCGTCCCGCTCTTCGAGCTCGAGCCCCGGGTTGCGGTCGTCGGGGGGCTCGAGTTCCGCGAGGTCGTGTCGGTGACACGGCTCGATGCCGGCATCGCCGACAACGTGATCCCCGGTGAGGCCGCGGCCACGCTGAACCTGCGCTACCCGCCGGACCGCACGCCGGCCGAGGCGGAGGCGTACCTCGCAAGTCTCGTTCCGAACGGTGCCACGCTCGAGATCCTGGGCAACGCGGAGCCGGCACGAGTCGTCGTCGAGTCTCCGGCGGCGCGTGCCCTACAGCACGCGGGGAATCTCCTGGTGCGTCCGAAACAGGCGTGGACGAACGTCGCGGACTTCACCACGCGTGGGCTCGACGCGGTCAACTTCGGCCCGGGCCACACGGCGCTCGCACACCATCGCGACGAGCGCGTCGAGATCAGCTCCCTCGTCGCCGCCTACGAGGTGCTCCACCGCTTTCTCACGACGCCGATGGGAGAGGATCCCGCCTGATGAACCTCGCGGCACGAATCGACGAGCTCTGGGAGGCGGGTGAGCTCGACGCCGCACCGATCGAGGAGTCGATCGGTCTTCTCGACGCCGGGGAGATCCGCGTCGCGGAGGCCGGCGACGGCGGCTGGGCGGTGAACGCGTGGGTGAAGAAGGCAATCCTCCTGTACTTCCGCCTGCGCAAGGTCGAGCCGATGGAGGTGGGCGGCCTGCAGTTCCTCGACAAGATTCCCGTCAAGCACGACTACGCCGACCGTGGAGTGCGCGTCGTCCCACCGGGCGTGGCGCGCTACGGGGCGTTCCTGTCTCACGGGGTCGTGCTCATGCCCGGCTTCGTGAACATCGGCGCGTGGGTCGGCCCGCGCACCATGGTCGACACCTGGGCGACCGTGGGCTCCTGCGCGCAGATCGGCGCCGACGTCCACCTCTCCGGTGGGGTGGGAATCGGGGGTGTGCTCGAGCCGCCCCAGGCGCGGCCCGTGATCGTCGAGGACGGGGCCTTCATCGGCTCGCGCGCCGTCGTCGTCGAGGGTGTTGTCGTCGGCGCCGGCGCCGTGGTGGCACCGAACGTCGTCCTCTCCGCGTCAGTGCCCGTGATCGACGTCACCGGCCCGGAGCCGGTCGAGCATCGCGGCTATGTGCCGCCGCGGGCCGTCGTCCTGCCCGGCACCCGCTCGAAGACGTTTCCCGCGGGGACGTACGACCTCCCCTGCGCGCTCATCGTCGGCAGCCGCAGCGCGTCGACCGACCTCAAGACATCGCTGAACGACGTGCTCAGGGAGTTCGAGATCGCGACGTGACGCGCGTCGCGGAGATCGCCCTCTTCACGGACAACGTCGCCAGGGCGAGCGCGTTCTATCGCGAGCTCATGGATGCTGCACCGGTCGCAGAGTGGCCCGGCGGCGCTCTCTTCAAAGCGGGGGAGGCGACGATCCTCGTCCACGAGCGCTCGTCGGAGACCGACGGCCCGCCGAACGAGGACCACTACGCACTCGCGGTGGCCGACCTCGATGCGACCTGCGCTGCGCTTGCTGGTCGCGGGCTTGCCCTCCTC
>JBKPLV010000375.1:0-10415 GCA_046731795.1 Actinomycetota bacterium
AGGGGGTATACTCCTCCCGACCGACAGAATCGGGAGGAGCGATGAGCGAGGCCGTCACCTACAGCGTCCCGGCGATCCACTGCGAGCACTGCGTCATGTCGATCCGCGAGGAGGTCTCCGAGGTCGAGGGCGTCGACGAGGTCGACGTGGACCTGGACGCGAAGGTCGTGACCGTCACGGGTCGTGCGCTCGACGACCGCGCATTGCGTGACGCGATCGTCGAGGCGGGATACGAGGCGGCGTGACGACCACCGAGGCGTCGCGGAAGGAGGTCCGCCTCGAGCTCGAGGGCATGACGTGTGCTTCCTGCGTCAATCGCATCGAGCGCAAGCTCAACAGGCTCGAGGGCGTCGACGCCTCCGTCAATTTCGCCACCGAGCAGGCGACGGTGCAGTGCGATCCGTCGGTCACCGTCGACGAGCTCGTGTCGGCCGTCCAAGCGGCTGGTTACCACGCCCATCCGGTCGAGGACGCGGGCGGCCACCATCACCACGACGAGCCGATCGCGGTGCTCCGCCGGCGGCTGGCGGTCGCGATCGCCCTGACGGCCCCGCTTGCCGTCATCGCGATGGTGCCGGCGCTGCAGTTCACGGGCTGGGAGTGGGTCGCTCTCGCGCTCGCGACTCCGGTCGTCTTCTGGAGTGGGATCGGCTTCCACCGCGCCACGCTCCAGAGCGCACGGCATCTCGCAGCGACGATGGACACGCTCATCTCGATCGGGACGCTCGCGGCCTGGGGGTGGTCTACGGTCGTCCTCGTCGGCGGGCTGGACGAGGACACGTACTTCGAGGTGGCGGCCGTCATCACGACCCTGATCCTGCTCGGGCGCTACCTCGAAGCCCGGGCGAAGGGCCGCTCCTCCGAGGCCATCCGCCTGCTGCTCGAGCTCGGCGCAAAGGAGGCGCGAGTCCTCCGCGACGGGCAGGAGGTGCTCGTGCCGCTGGAGGAGGTGCACGTAGGCGACCGCTTCGTGGTGCGCCCGGGGGACAAGATCGCGACGGACGGGATCGTCGAGGACGGTGAGACCGCAGTCGATCAGTCCATGCTCACCGGCGAGTCCCTGCCGGTGGAGGTCGCGCCGGGTGCCGAGGTTGCGGGCGCGACCGTCAATACCTACGGACGGATCGTGGTCCGTGCGACGAAGGTCGGCGCGGACACCGCCCTCGCCCAGATCGCGCGCCTCGTGGAGGCGGCGCAGTCGGGGAAGGCACCGGTCCAGCGGCTCGCGGACCGGATCTCGGCCGTCTTCGTTCCGGTCGTCATCGCGATCTCGCTCGCGACGCTCGCTGGCTGGCTTGCGTTCGGCGCATCCGCCGCGGACGCGTTCACAGCCGCGGTCGCGGTGCTGATCATCGCGTGCCCGTGTGCTCTCGGCCTCGCCACGCCGACGGCGCTGATGGTCGGGACCGGACGCGGCGCGCAACTCGGCATCCTCATCAAGGGGCCCGAGATCCTCGAGCAGACGCGACGGATCGGCACGATCGTGCTCGACAAGACCGGGACGATCACCGAGGGGAAGATGGAGCTGGCCGAGGTGCGCTCGCTCAACGGCGCGGCCCGTGCGGAGATCCTGCGCCTCGCGGGCGCGGTCGAGGCTGCGTCGGAGCATCCGATCGCGCGCGCGATCGCGAGGGCGGCGACGTTGGAGGTGGGCGAGCTGCCCTCCGTCGGCGGCTTCAGAAGCGTTGCGGGTGCCGGTGTGACCGGCACGGTGGACGGCCATGCCGTCGAGGTCGGCCGCGGCGACGGCGGCATCACGGTCGCATGGGATGGGCTCCCCCGGGCGACGCTCGTCGTCCGCGACACCGTGAAGCCGACCAGCGCGGAGGCGATCGCGGACCTGAAGCGGCTGGGTCTCACGCCCGTGCTGCTTACCGGCGACGCGTGGGAGACCGCGGAGCGCGTCGCGCGCGAGGTCGGGATCGAGCGCGTCCTCGCCGAGGTCTACCCCGAGGGCAAGGTGGCCGAGGTCGTGCGCCTCCAGGAAGACGGCGAGGTCGTCGCGATGGTCGGAGACGGCGTGAACGACGCGCCGGCGCTGGCCCAGGCCGATCTCGGGCTCGCGATCGGGACCGGGACGGATGTGGCCATCGAGGCATCCGATCTCACGCTCGTCTCCGGCGATCTGCGCGCCGCCGCGGACGCGATCCGGCTCGCGCGGCGGACGCTGCGCACGATCAAGGGCAACCTCTTCTGGGCGTTCGCCTACAACGTCGCGGCCATCCCGCTCGCGGTTGCGGGCCTGCTCAACCCGATCGTCGCCGCAGCGGCGATGGCGTTCTCGAGCCTGTTCGTGGTCACGAACTCGCTCCGTCTCCGACGTTTCCACTCGACCCGCCAAGGAGCGAGCGCATGAGCGACACGCAGACACAGCAGACACATGGCTACGCGGCGGACAAGGAATCGCTCGTCCGCCGTCTCCACCGCATCGAAGGACAGGTCCGCGGCATCGAGCGGATGCTCGAGGAGGATCGCTACTGCATCGACGTCCTCACGCAGATCGCAGCGGTCAACACCGCGCTCGAGAGCCTCGCGTTCCGGATCCTCGACGATCACGTGAACCACTGCGTCGCGGGCGCGCTGGCATCGGGCGACGCCACGGAGGCGGAGACGAAGAGCAAGGAGCTCCTCGACGCCGTGCACCGCTTCGCGCGCGTGCGCTAGCTCGAGCGACCCTCGGTCGCGAGGCGAGCGCCGAGCGCGATCAGGATGGCACCGGTGAGCACGTCGAGGACGCGGCGCACAGGACCGGACAGGACGTCCCCGAGCTTCGCGACGACGACGGCGTACATCGTCAGCCACGAGATCCCCATCGTCGCGAAGAGCAGCCCGAGCGCGAGAGACACCGCGAACGCACCTGAACCGCCCGGGACGAACTGAGGAAGCAGACTGGCGAAGAACACTGCGATCTTCGGGTTGCCGAGGTTGCTGAGCAGGCCCTGACGGAAGGCACGGCTCGGCACGAGCGGAGCCGCGCCGCGCAGCTTGCGCTCGTGCGGACGCCGGGCGAGAGCAGCCAGGATCGACACGACACCGAGGTAGGCGAGATATGCGGCACCGGCGAGCTTCAGGGCGTGGAAGACGGGCTCGGACGCGCGAAGCAGCGCGACCACGCCGACGCTCGCCGCGACGACCCACACGAGGATCCCCAACGTGACGCCGCCGGCCGTCGCGACGCCGCTCGAGCGGCCCCCCGAGAGCGTGTTGCGCACGATCAGCGCCGTGTCCGGCCCGGGCGTGCAGATCACGATTGCCGAGACGGCGACGAAGGCCAGGACCGTGTGGGCCACGACGGAAGTATCGCTCCGCCGCGCGCGTTGACGTCTCACGATGCGGCCGCCTCGAGCGTTTCAGGATCCGAGGTGACGCGCGCACATCTCGTCCTCGCCGCGGTGGTCGTCGTCTGGGCGGGGTCGTTCTCCGTCATCAAGCAGCTTCTCGATGACGGTGTCGCGTCGGGAGACATCGCGATCATCCGCTACGCGATCGCCGCGCCGGGGTTCGCGTACATCCTCAGGCGAGCTCGAGGGCTTCCCGGATTGACGCGTGCAGACGCGGCACGCATCCTCGTCGCCGGGTTCACCGTCGTCGTCGGCTATCACCTCTGCCTCAACATCGGCGAGCGCTACACGACATCCGGCGTGGCGGCGCTCGTGGTCGCGCTCGCTCCTGCCCTGACGTTGACACTGGCTCTCCTGCTGCGGCTCGAGAGCGCCCAGCTCGCCCGCGTTGTGGGCCTCGGAGTCGCGTTCGCCGGCGTCGCCGTCGTCGTCACGCTCGGCACCGGACAGAGCCTGTCGGCAGACAGCGCGAAGGGGCCTCTCATCGTGCTCGGCGCCCCGCTGTCGTTTGCGTTCTACAACGTGATCCTGAAGCCGCTGCTCGCGCGGTACGACCTGCTCGCCCTGACCGCGGCGACGAGCCTCGTCGGCATGCTCGGGCTGATCCCGTTCGTGCGCGGGTCGACGATCGAGACTGTCGGCGGCCCGTCGACGGGCGACGTGCTTCTGCTGCTGTACCTCGGCGTGCTCGCGACGCTGCTCGGTTACATCGGCTGGAACGTCGGGCTGCGCAGCCTGGGAGCGACGCGGGCCGTTGCCTTCACGAACGCGAACGCGCCGCTCGCGCTGACGTTCGGCGCGGTGTTTCTCGACGAGCCGGTCACCGCGTGGCTCGCCCTCGGTGCGGCGCTCGTAATCGCGGGCATCGCGACGACGCAGGGAGCGTGGCCGCATGTCGTCCGGCGCGTGGGGCCGCTTGCGCCGTCGGAGCGCTGACATCCACAATGCGGCGGTGACGGAGCCGGTCGCCGAGCACGACCACGAGCACGTCGACCAGGTCGACCCGGAGGTCGAGGCCGCCTGGCGCGCGGTGCTGAACGGCGAGCTCGGGCAGCTGAAGTACCTCCGCGCCGTGTTCGGAAGGATTCCCTCCGGCCCGCGCTGCAAGCTCTGCATGTCTCCACTGAGGGCTCCCGGAAGCGTCCTCCTCAAGCCGCTCGGCTTCGGTCCGTCGAAGCTCAATCGCCGGCTGTGTCGCGCGTGCTTCCGCTCCATCGACAAGCGACCGGGCGGCGCCGAGGTCACGCTCTCGCTCCTGTTCGCCGACGTCCGCGGCTCGACGTCCCTCGCGGAGAAGATGCATCCGCAGGAGTTCTCGCGTCTCATCTCGCGCTTCTACGGCGCGGCAGCTCGCGTCGTCGACGAGTGGGACGGTCTCGTCGACAAGTTCGTCGGAGACGAGGCGGTCGCGCTCTTCGTGCCCGGCTTCGCGGGTGAGGATCACGCGGCGCGCGCGGTCGAGGCCGCACGCGCGCTGATCCACGAAACCGGCAACGACGGCGCCGAGCCGTGGGTGCCGCTCGGCATCGGGGTGCACACCGGCGTCGCGTACGTCGGCCGGGTTGGCGAGGGCGACGCGTGCGACTTCACCGCTGTCGGCGACGCCGTCAACACGACCGCGCGCCTCGCTTCCTCGGCCGGCGCCGGCGAGATCCTCGTGAGCAAGGCGGCCGCGGATGCGTCGATGCTGGACGACGCGGGGCTCGAGTCGCGGACGCTCACGCTCCGCGGCAAGGACGAGATGATCGACGCGATCGTCCTCGCCGCGTAGCCAGCGTCAGGCGGCGAGTGTCTCGGCGAGCCACGCAGGCAGCTCGCGAAGAAAGCCAGGGTCGATCGCATGCGGAAGGGCAGGCGACTCGCGGTAGACGACGTCCGCGCCAGCCTCGCGCAGCGCGGCGTGCGCTCTGCGGCTCCACTCGACGGAGATAACCGAATCGAGGCCGCCGTGACCCATCGCGACCCGAGGCAGGGGCGACGTCAGGTCCAGCGTGAATCCGGGCACCGTCGGCATGAACCCGCTCAGGGCGATCAGCCCCGCCGGTCGCGGCCGGCCGTCGCCGAGCCCCAGGGCGTACGTCATCACTGCACCCTGCGAGAAGCCGCCGACGACGGTCTGCTCGTATGACACGCCCGCTGCCGCGACGACATCGTCCATCCACTCCGCCGCCAGGCCGAACGTTCGCGTGAAGGTCGGCGGGTCCGGATATCCAATCTCCTGCACCGCGTACCAGTGCGCGCCTCCTGGAGGAAGCGAGAGCGGACCCCGAGGCGTGATCCCGAGCAGGCGGCGATCGGGGTCGAGCAGGTCGAGCAGCGGGAAGAGATCGCGCTCGTCGGCGCCGCGGCCGTGGAAGAGCACGAGTAGTCCTTCCGCCTCGTCGGCGGGACGGCGAACGAGATGGACGAGCGCGTCCGCGGGCATGCGCGCGGACGCTACCGGCGCCTGGGGCGGACTAGGCGTTCGCCGTGGCGAGGATCGAGAGCGGCAGGCGCCCTTCGAGGAGCGCGCGGCCGACGACGGCCCCCTCGCAGCCCGCCAGCGCGACGGCGTCGAGATCGTCGAGTGAGCGGATGCCTCCAGCCGCGAGCACCGCGAGGTCGTCGCCACGGGTGCAGACGCGCTCCAGGAGGCGTGTGTCCGGCCCCTCGAGCGTTCCGTCCTGCTCGATGGCGGTGCAGAGGACGCGAGCGACACCGACCGCACGGCAGCGATCGACGGCGTCCTCGATCGTGAGCGAGGTCGTGCGCGTCCACCCTCCAACCGCGACGCGGCCTTCCCGGACGTCGACCGCGACCACGAGCCGGTCGCCGAGGGCAGCGGCGAAGCGCGCGAGCGCGCCGTCGTCGCCGAAGGCGGCGGTGCCGACGACCACGCGCGCGGCGCATGCCTCGAGCAGGCGCTCGGCGTCTGCGAGCGAGCGGATCCCGCCCGATGCCTGGAGCTTCGCCGGAGCCGCCGCGCGCGCCGCGGCCCGCACGAGGTCGGCTCGGACGCGCCCGTTGCGGGCGCCGTCGAGGTCGACGAGATGGATGAGCTCGGCGCCGGCATCGCGGTACGTCTCGATGAGCTCGATCGGATCTGCGCGATTGGTGACGTCGTCGTAGTCGCCGCGCCGCAGCCGCACGGCGTCCGTGCCCAGGAGATCGACCGCGGGGACGACGATCAGCCGTCGTGCATCTTGGTGCTCGCGTGTTAACACGCTAACATGCTACTATGGCGTGCTCCAGCGGCGACAGAGGCTGGCGAACATGAGCGACCTTCCACACGAATGGCGGACGAGCGAGACACGAGACCTCTTCGAGGCGATCCTGAGCCTTCGAACGGTGGACGAGGCGGAGCGGTTCTTCCGGGACCTGTGCACGCTCGCGGAGCTCGAGGCGCTGACGCATCGCTGGCAGGCGGCGCAACTGCTCGACGAGGGGCTGCCGTACCACGAGGTGGCGACACGAACGGGCGCGTCCACGACGACGGTGACCCGCGTGGCGCAGTGGCTCAAGCGCGGCGCGGACGGCTACCGGCTGGTTCTGGACCGTCGGAAGACGGCGTCCGGTCGGACCGCCTGACGATCGCCGTCCCGGCGAAGGGCCGACTCCGCGAGCCTGCGGTCGCTCTGCTCGCCGACGCCGGCCTCGGTCCGGAGCAGCCTGGAGAGCGCGCGCTCGCCTTTCCGTGCCGCAACGCGCCGGTCGACGTCATGCTCGTCCGCGCCGCGGACATCCCCGAGTACGTCCAGGACGGCGTCGTGGACTGCGGCGTCACGGGCGCCGATCTCGTGCGGGAGAGCGGGGCGGAGGTGGAGGAGCTGCTCGCGCTCGGCTTCGGGGCGTGCACGCTCGAGGCCGCGGTACCGACCGAGTCGCGCGCCGTCGGGCTCGACGACCTCGACGGCCTGCGCGTCGCCACCGTGTATCCACGGCTCGCGACGGAGCTCCTGACCGAGCGTGGACTGGAGGTCGAGCTCGTGCACGTGACCGGCTCGGTGGAGGTGGCGCCGCGTCTCGGTCTGGCCGATGCGATCGTCGACCTCGTCTCCAGCGGGAGCACGCTCCGGACGAACGGGCTGCGCTCGCTCGGGTCGTTGTTCTCGTCCCAGGCCGTCCTCGTCGCGCGAGCCGAAGGCGACGACCGGGCGCGGGAGCTCGCGACCGTCCTCCGCAGCGTCGTGCAGGCGCGGGAGACGCGGTACCTCATGCTCAACGCGCCCGAGGACGCGGTCGAGGACATCGCGCGGCTCGTGCCCGGATCGGGCTCACCGAGCATCCTCCCCCTCGCCGAGCCCGGCATGGTCGCGATTCACGCGCTCGTGCCGGCGACCGACGTCTGGCGGCTGCTGCCGAAGCTCGAAGCGGCCGGCGGCTCCTCGATCCTGCTCGTCCCCGTGGAGCGGATGCTGCCCTGATATGAGCGAGGTCGCGGAGATCCTCGACGACGTGCGGCGCCGCGGCGACGCCGCCGTCCGCGAGTGGGCGCTGCGGCTGGACGGCGTCGCGCCCGCGCGCGCCGAGCCGGTGGACGGCCTCCCGGAGGCGGCCGTGCTCGCGCTCGCCGACTCGGTTCGGCGCTGGCACGAGGTGCAGCGACCGGCGGACATCAGGCTCGAGGTGCGACCCGGGGTGGAGCTCGAGCGCCGCTGGCTCCCGTTGGACATCGTCGGCATCTACGTTCCCCGCGGGCTCGTCTCGACGCTCGTGATGTGCGCGGTCCCTGCGCTGGCGGCGGGCGTGCGGCGCATCGTCGTCGCGACCCCTCCCGCAGGAGCCGGGCTGGTCGCGGCGGCGGCGCGGCTCCTCGGTCTCGACGAGGTATGGGCGCTCGGCGGGCCGCCCGCGATCGCCGCGTTCGCGTACGGGACCGACACGATTCCGCGCGTCGACAAGATCTGTGGGCCGGGCGGCGCGTACGTGAACGAGGCGAAGCTGCTCGTCTCGCGCGAGGTCGCCATCGACCTGCCCGCGGGCCCGTCGGAAGTCGTCGTCCTCGCCGGAGCCGGCGCGGATGCGGGCCTCGCGGAGCTCGAGCTCGCCGCTCAGGCCGAGCACGGGCCGGACTCGGTGTGCAAAGTCGTGTCCGTGAACGGCGACTCCGCTGCCGCCGTGGCCGAGGTCGACGCGATCGCGCCCGAGCATCTCGTCGTGCTCGGGGACGACGCCGAGGCGCTCGCACGGGAGGTCCGGAACGCGGGCGCGATCTTCGTCGGCCCCTGGTCGTCCGTCGCGGCCGGCGACTACGCGACCGGGGGGAATCACGTCCTCCCGACCTCGGGCTGGGCCCGCTCGGTCGGTGGTATCGGCCTCGAGACGTTCCTCAGGCCGGTCACGGTCCAGCGCGTGACGGCACAGGGCCTCGCGGCGCTGCGCCCGACCGTCGAGGCGCTCGCCGCGGCCGAGGGGATGCCGGCGCACGCGGCGGCTGTGCGGCGATGAGAGCGATCCCGGCGTCCTTCTCCGAGTACACCTGGGCGCCGTCCACGGAGGAGATCGCGCGGTCCGTCGAGCTCGACCCGCTCCAGATCGTCCGCTTCGACGGGAACGTGCCGGCGCAGCCGTCGCCTTTCGCCCGGCCGGGGACGATCGCGGGCGCGCTCGCCGAGGTGAATGCCTACGCGCATGGCGGCTTCGCCGAGCTCGTCGACGCGATCGCGCGCTACGCGGGCGTCGGCCCCGAGAACGTCGTGCTCGGCGCGGGCGCCGACGATCTGATCCTGCTGTGCGCGCGGACGTTCGCGGGGCCGGGCGACGTCGTCGCGGTCGCCGAGAGCCCCACCTACCCGCTGTACCGCATCGCAGCGCACCTGGCTGGAGCCGAGGTGGGGGACGTCGATCCGGTGGTGACGTTCTCGTGCCGGCCCAACAATCCGACCGGCACGCTCGGGGAGCTGCCCGCCGCGCGGCCGCTCGTCGTCGACGAGGCGTACTTCGAGTACGCGGGCGTGACGGCTGCTGGCCTCATCGAGGACGGGGTGATCGTGCTGCGGACGTTCTCGAAGTCGTTCGGGCTGGCGGGCGCACGTGTCGGCTATGCGCTCGCCGACGCGGAGACGGCGGCTGAGCTCAACCGCCGCCAGGCGCCCCAGCCCATCTCCGGCATCTCGGCGACGCTGGCCCTCGCCGCGCTCTCCGACCCGACCGACGTCGGCTGGCAGGTCGAGGAGCGGGAGCGGTGCGCGCGCGCGCTCCGTGCGCTCGGCCTCGAGCCGCTCCCGTCGGCGACGAACTTCCTCTTCGTGCCCCTCGACGAGGCGGACGCCATTGCCGCGTCGCTCCTGCGCAGCGGGCTCGTCGTGCGCGTCTATGCGGGCGGGCTGCGCTTCAGCGTGCGCGATCGCGAGGACGACGACCTGCTGCTCGACGCGCTGGCGCGCGTCCTCGATCGTCCGTCGCCCGCCGCGGCACCTTCCGGGCGGCGCGCGCGGCACCTCCGCGCGACGGCGGAGACGCGCATCCGCGTCCGGCTCGGCCTCGACGGCGCCGGCCGAGTGCGCGTCGCGACCGGGGCAGGCCTGTACGACCACCTGCTGGAGCAGCTCGCCTTCCACGCCGGCTTCGACCTCGTCCTCGAGGGAGTCGGCGATCTCGAGACCGGTGAGCACCACACGGCGGAGGACGCCGCGCTGGCACTCGGGGAGGCGCTCGCTGCCGCGTTGCGGGATCGCCGAGGGATCGCCCGCTACGGCGACGCCGTCGTGCCGATGGACGACGCGCTCGCGCGGGCGGCGGTCGACCTCGGCGGCCGGCCCTCATCCGAGCTCCGGCTCGAACGCGACCCGGGCCTCGCCGAGCACATGCTGCGCAGCCTGGCCCAGGCCGGCAGGCTCGCGATCAACGTCGAGGCGACCGGACGCGACGAGCACCACGTCGCGGAGGCGGCGTTCAAGGCCGTGGGGCGTGCGCTCCGCTCGGCCGTACGCGTGGAGAGCACGGGCGTGCCGTCCACGAAGGGCGTCGTGTGAACGTCGCCGTCTGCTCGTACGGCGCCGGCAACGTGAGGTCCGTGGCGGTCGCGTTCGAGCGCCTCGGTGCGTCGACGTCGGTGACGTCGGATCCGGGCGAGGTCGCGTCCGCCGACCTCGC
>JBKPLV010000376.1:0-3934 GCA_046731795.1 Actinomycetota bacterium
ACCTCGATCGACTCGGGTGGCGGGTTCGTGAGCAGGAGCCCGCAGGCGCCGGCGAGCCGCCAGTGCGCGGCCGCAACGCGGGCGGCGCTCTCCGCGTCCTCGACGCGCAGGGTGACGGGCGGCCCTCCCGCGGCGGAATAGAAGAGGGGCATCGTGTCCGTCCGATAGCCCAGCACGGGGATGCCGAGCGTCTCCAGGTGCTCGCTCGTCGCGGGGATGTCGAGCAGTGACTTCGCTCCCGAGCAGACGACCAGGACCGGCGCGCCGATCAGCGCGACGAGATCGGCGGAGACGTCGGGTGGATGCGGGTAGCCGCGGTGCACGCCGCCGATGCCGCCCGTCCCGAGGAACCGGATGCCGACGCTTCGCGCGACCCTGAGCACCCCGCCGACGGTCGTCGCGCCAACGTCACGCGCGACGGCACACGCCGCGAGGTCGCGGGGGCCGAGCTTGCGTGCCGAGGAGTCGAACCGGCGGAGCTCGTCCTCGGCGAGCCCGACGCGGATGCGCCCGTCCAGGACGCCGATCGTCGCCGGCGTCGCGCCCGCCTCGCGCACTGCCTCCTCCATCGCGAGCCCGACCTCGACGCCGTCCGGGGCAGGGAAGCCATGGGCCACGATCGTCGTCTCGAGCGCGACGACCGGGCGACCCTGGTCGGACGCCGAACGCACTTCCTCCGAAAGCTGGACGAGCTCGGTCATGCAGGCGACGGTAGCGGCATCGCGCCGATCTGCTGGACGCAGCGCGCGGCGGCCTCGAGTGCGAGATCGGGGCCGCCCACGATCCAGCCGGCCGCGAGCGCGTCGCCCGCCCCCGTCGAGTCGACCACCTCCGGAACGGGAAGCGCCTCGCGCCCCTCGCCCCCGAACGTGCAGCCGTGCGCTCCATGTTTGACGATCCACATCGAGTCGACGAACGACGCCCCGACCTCATGTACCTCCTCGTCGTTCGCGAACACGACGTCCGGTGCCGCAGCGCGCACGGCCGACCGGAACGCGGCGACGCCGCTGTCACGGATCCCGCTCCAGGACGCGAGGTCGACGCTGACCCGCGCGCCACGCAGCCGCGCGAGCTCGACTGCGCGCAGTGCGGCGCTACGGACCGGCTCGAGCATCAGTGCATATCCGGAGACATGGAGGTGGTCGCAGGCGAGCCAGGCGGGCTCGAGGTCCTCGGGCCGCAGCTCGGCCGCCGTCCCGCGGTCGGATGCCATCGAGCGCTCGCCGTCCGCCGACACGAGCGAGCAGATGGCGCCGTTCCTTCCGCCCACGGGACCGGCGATCTCGACGCGCTGCGCAGCGACCCGCGCGCGAACGAGCGCTCCCGCGTCGTCGTCTCCGGTCTTGCCCAGGAAGCGGGCGCCGGCACCGAGTGCCGCTGCCCAGGCAGCGACGTTCGCCGCTTGCCCGCCGGCGCCGACCGAGATCGACGCGTCCGTGTCACCGCCGGTCGCGACCGGCCCGGCGAGGCGGACGACGACGTCGAGCGTGAGATCACCGAGCGCGCAGACGAGCATCGCGAGCGGGATCGTAAGATCCGGACGTGGACGGCGAGCGGCGAGGCAGACTCAGATCGTTCCTCCTCGGGGGGCTCCTCGGCGCGTCCGCCGCCGTCGCGGCGTTCGACCGGCGTCGGCGCACGCAGCGCCGCCGGAGCCGCCCGCGGGGGCTCGCCGCGTTCGAGAGCGCTCCGTGTTATCTCGAGCTCCTCGAGCGCGAGGAGAGGGACAGCACCTCGCAGCGCTAGATTTCCCGGCCACTGTGCCGATCTACGAGTACCGCTGCCCCAACGGGCACACGTTCGAGCTCTTCCAGAAGATGTCGGACGCGCCTGCAGAGACGTGTCCGACCTGCGGGGCCGGGCCGGTCGAGAAGCTGCTGTTCCCGGTAGCGGTGCACTTCAAGGGCTCCGGGTTCTACTCGACGGACTACGGGCGCGGCAAGCGCGCGTCGAAGGACGGCAGCGAGCCTGCGACCGGCGGCGAGAAGACGACGGAGAAGCCGGCCGAGAAGGCGTCGACCGAGAGCAAGCCGAAGCCGGCCTCCGGCGACAGCTGACGCAGCCGACCCGAGTTCCGGCACCATGGCCGGATGGAGACCACGCGCCTGTATGCGGCCACCGGCGACGGCATCGCGCGGCTGGAACCGTCTGACGCGGGCTGGCGCGTCGAGCTCCAGCTCGACGGCAGCGGCGCGCAGTGCCTCGCCGTCGACCCGGCAGATCGGGACACCGTCTATGCCGGCCTCCTGGGCGGTGGAGTGCGATGTTCCCGCGACGGCGGTCGCAGCTGGGAGGACTGCCGGCTTCCCGCGCCGGACGTCTTCTCGGTGGCCGTGAGCGCGGCGGACGGGGCCGTCTACGCCGGGACCGAGCCGAGCGCGCTCTACCGCAGCGACGACCGCGGCGAGAGCTGGCGCGAGCTCACCGGGCTGCTCGACTTGCCCTCCCGACCCACCTGGAGCTTCCCACCGCGGCCGTGGACGTCCCACGTGCGCTGGATCGCGCCCAGCCCGCACGACGCGGACGTCCTGCTCGCAGGGATCGAGCTCGGAGGGCTCATGCGCTCGACCGACGGCGGCGCCACGTGGGAGGACCACCGTCCGGGAGCCCAGCGGGACGTCCACTCGCTGGCCTGGCATCCGGAGACGGAGGGGATCGCCTACGAGGCGGGCGGGGGCGGCTCCGCCTGGAGCGAGGACTGGGGCGAGAGCTGGACTCCGGCTGACGAGGGTCGCGACCGGCACTACACATGGGCGGTCGCCGCCGATCCGCACGACTCGCGTCGCTGGTACGTGTCCGCGAGCACCGGCCCCTTCCGCGCGCACCGGCGAGGCGACCCGGAGGCACACGTCTATCGCCGCGAGAACGGCACCTGGCGAGCGCTGGCCGGAGGCCTCCCCGACCCGCTCCCTGCGATGCCCTACGCCCTCGTGTCGCTCGGCGAGACGGTGCTCGCCGGCCTGGCCAACGGAGAGCTCTGGCAGAGCGACGACCGCGGCGATACGTGGTCGCGCTGTGAGCTCGAGGGTGACCGCCTCTCCCGCCTCACTGCAGTGGCGGCAGCGCCCAGCTGACGCTCAGCGACGCGTGCACCCCGCGCCGTAGAGCGTCCCCTTCGGCGGCGGGAGGGGCGTGCTCGCGCCCAGCCACATGGAGATGACGGACACGTTGTCCTCCGACCCGACGAGGACGGACTCGCCGTTGTACGTGCTGGGGTCGCCGCCGAGGCGGCAGCGGATCGAGTTCCCGCCGGACCGGAACCGGACCCACCCGAGCTGCGCCAGCTCCCACGCGGAGAGATCGGTCGCGAGCGGCGCGGCGATCGTGTCGCCCATGAACGGCAGGCGGAGGAAGGTCCCGAAGCTCGCGAGCTTGGAACCGAGCGCATCCGCGACGGCCTGCTGCCGTCCCCCTCGCGAGATGTCGGTGTCGGACGGGTCGAGCTGGTTCTCGCGGATCCGCGAGTAGACGAGCGCCCGGCGGCCGTCCATGTGCTGCGTCCCCTTCTCGAAGCGCCAGCCCTTCCAGGTCGCGCAGCGAGCGGGCTTGTACGGGCAGTCGAACTTGTTCGAGAGGATTCGCTTCGGAACCTTCACGTCGATCCCCCCGACCCCATCGATGAGGTCCTTGAAGCCGTCGAAGTTCACGACGACGACGTGGTCGATCGGCAGGCCGGTGAGCGCTTTCACGGTCTTGAGCGTGAGGGTGGGCCCGCCGACCTGGCTCGCCGCGTTGATCTTGGCCGTTCCGTAGCCGGGGATCTCGACGCGCAGGTCTCTCGGTATCGACAGATAGGAGACGCGATGCGTTCCCGGATCGAGGTGCAGGAGCAGGAGCGAGTCCGAGCGATGCGCGTCGCCTCGGCCGCGCGCTCGACCGCCGTCCGTGCCCGTGACGAGGATCGTCGTCGGGTCGGAGAGCAGCGAGCGGTCGC
>JBKPLV010000377.1:0-2188 GCA_046731795.1 Actinomycetota bacterium
ATCAGGCTCGTGCTCACGGTGGTCGGAACGCTGCTCCTGTACGGCGTCTGGCGGCGGGTCCGTCGCAGATGACCCGTCTCGTGGCCGTCCTCGGCTACTCCGACGGCTCCGGCTCGGAGCTGCACCCCGTGTGTGCTGCCCGACTCGCACGAGCGTGCGCGGAGGCGAGGCCGGACGACGTGATCCTCTTCTCGGGGTGGGCGCGACGCAGGCTCGCAAGGGCCGAGGCCGATCTCATGGCCGCGTCGTGGACCGCGCCGGCGCGCGCCAAGCTCGTGGATCGCGGCGCCCGAACCACGCTCGGGAACGCCATCGGGATCGGGCGCGCCGCCCGACGGCTCGGAGTCGACGAGGTCGTCGTCGTCACCTCGGACTGGCACGCGCGCCGGGCCGCGCTCCTCGTCCGCGCGTCGCTTCGCGGGTCGCACACCCCCGTGCGCATCATGGCGGCTGCGGAGCCCCGGCTCGCGCCGAACGGCGTGCGCGAGCTCATCGCCTGGACGATCGCTCCTCTCCTCGCGGTCGTCGCGGCCCGGACCCGCTAGGTTGCGGCCGATGCCTCGCTCGCTCGCCGTGCTCCTGGTCGCAGCCCTCGCCGCGGTCGCGGCCGGCTGCGGGGGCGGGAGCGACAGCTCGAGCGAGACCAGCCCTACCGACGAGTGGGCGAGCGGCTTTTGCACGGCGATCACCGACTGGACGGACTCACTCCAGGACGTGACCAAGGAGTTCCAGGACACGTCGAACCTGTCGACCGAAGGCCTGCAGTCCGCGGCCGACGACATCCGGAGCTCCACCGACACGCTCATCTCCGACCTCCGCGACCTCGGTGCGCCAGACACGGAGTCGGGCCAGCAGGTCAAGGACTCACTCGATTCCCTCTCGAACACGCTCGACGACGAGGTGTCGACCATCCAGGAGACCGCGGATGGCGTGTCGGGCATCACGGGCCTACCGGGCGCGATCTCGACCATCACCGCGTCCTTGAGCTCGCTCGGCACCTCGTTCTCGAACACGCTGGACACCATCGATAACGCCGATGCCAGCGGCGAGCTCGAGCAGGCGCTGAAGGACGCGCCTGCCTGTGACGAGATCACGCAGTAGCGGCTACGAGACGCGGGCGCGCTCGGCGGCGTGCGCGAGGTGCTGGTGGACGTGCTGGATCACGACCGAGCCCTCGCCGACGGCCGAGGCGACCCGCTTCACGGAGCCCGCGCGGACGTCGCCGATCGCGAACACGCCGGGGACGCTCGTCTCGTACGTCGCGCCGGCCTCGATGAACCCGCGAGCGTCACGCTCGATCCCTGCGGGCAGCCATTCGGTGAGCGGCTCGGCGCCGATGAGGATGAACAGCGCGTCTGCCGGCATCACCTCGTCGCCCTGGGGACCGCGAAGTGTCAGCGTCTCGAGTCTTCCGTCCCCGGCGGCGTCGACGACCTGCGAGGGGGCGAGGACGTCGATGTTCTCCTTGCCCGTGATCTCGTCGAGGAGGTAGCGCGACATGCTCTTCTCGAGCGGGCTGCGACTCACGATGGTGACCCGAGCGGCGTAGCGGGACAGGTGGATCGCTGCCTGCCCTGCGGAGTTGGCACCTCCGACGACGAAGACGTTTCCGCCCGTGAACTGCCGAGCCTCCGACGGCGAGGACCCGTAGTAGACGCCGGTCCCCTCGAGCGGGCCTAGCGCGGGCACGTCCAGCCGGCGATACGTCACGCCGACGGCGAGGATGACGCTACGGGCCTCGACCTCGGCGCCGGTGGACAGCGTCACGGTGTGACTCGGCTCGCCGGGCTCGAGGGCCGTGACCTCGGGGGTGACCACGAAGGTGGTGCCGAACACCCACGCCTGCTGGAACGCTCGCTGCGTGAGCTCTGCCCCGCTCACGCCGCGTGAGAACCCGAGGTAGTTGCGAATACGGGTGCTCGAGCCGGCCTGGCCGCCGATCGTCTCGCGCTCGACGACGAGCGCGTTCAGCCCCTCCGAAGACGCGTACACGGCCGCGGCGAGCCCCGCAGGTCCCGCCCCGACGATCACGACGTCGTACTGCCCCGCGTCGTCCGTGACGTCCGTGCTCATGCGTGTGCCGTAGCGCACGACGTCCTCCGGCTGCGGATCGACGAGCGGCGTGCCGTCTGCGAGGAGCACGACCGGAACGCCCGTCCCCTCCTGGTTGCACGACCGTAGGAACTCG
>JBKPLV010000378.1:0-5694 GCA_046731795.1 Actinomycetota bacterium
ACGGGCCGCGTGGCGGCTCGAGCAGCTTGGCTTCGAGCGGGTATACGACTACGTGCCGAGCAAGGTGGACTGGTTTGCGTGCGGCATGCCGCGCGAGGGGGCGGCGGCGGATGTGCCGTGGTCGGGTGACTACGTTCGCGACGCCCCGACATGCTCGCCCGACGAGCGGATTGGTCGCGTGGCTGCGCGCGTCCGCGACAGCAGCGACGACTTCTGCGTCGTGATTCTTGGAGAGGAGCAAATCGTCCTCGGGATCCTCCGGGGAGATGCGCTGCTCAAGGATTCCAACGCTCGCGCGGAGGACGTGATGGAGCTCGGTCCCCAGACGACCCGTCCCAGTGAGCCACTCGAGGAGCTCCTCCGATCGAACGATGCCGTTGGCGTCAAGTCCTTCCTCGTCGCGACCTCGCACGGCGCGTTGCTCGGCGTGCTCGATCGAGATGTGGCTGAGGGTGCCGTCGCCGCCTGGCGAGCAGCTACTTCTTAGAGTGGCCGTCGTCCAACGCTCGGACATACGGCAACCGGACGAGCCGCCCCTACGCATCGTCCGAGCACCCTCCGCGTACTCGGTGTTGAACCGCCCCTCCAGGTGCCTTCGGATCTCCTCGCTATTACCTCACTGGCGTCCTCCGTGCGACCCGTAGCCCCTCGTGTACGCGGAGCCGTCCGTACCGAAAGTCGTGAGGATGGGGGCGTCGCCTGATGTGTCGCGGCTCTGGGCCCGACGCTCTCGCGCCAGGCCCAGAATCGCCGTTACTAGTTCTCGTCGATGTTTCCCCGCCAGGCGCCAGATTCGCTACCGCGAGACTCGATGAACTCCTTGAACGACTCCAAGTCGCTCTTCACACGACTACTGTCGAGGCCGACAGCGCTTCCCAATGACTCCTTCATCCCCTCCGGCTCGTACTCCATCTGCACCATGACTTTGGTGTGCGAGTCGTCAAGCTTGTGGAACGTCACGACCCCGTTCGGCCCCTCCTGGTTGAGTGCCTTCCAGGCGACGCGATGGTCTGGGTGCTGCTCGGTGATCTCCGCATCCCATTCCCGCTTGTCGCCCCCGATCTCTGCGATCCAGTGGAGTCGCCTGTCGTCCTTCTGCTCGACTCGCTCGACGCCGTCCATGAACTGGGGGAAAGACTCGAATTGAGTCCACTGGTTGTACGCAGTCGAGACGGGTACCTCGATCTCGATTGACTCTTCGATGGTCTTCATCGCCACTTTGCCTCCTAGTTAGGCGGGGCACGGCCGGGTAAAGAGCCGCGACTGTCGTTGAGGCTGCTAGCGGCAGCCCTATCGCTATCGGTTGCCGTTACGGCTTTGTGCTTCCGGAAGGCGATGACAAAGAGGTTGTCTCCGCCTCTCCTGGGGCGACGTTCCGAGCCTTCTCCTGAAGACTCTCGGAAAGTCCTTCGCCCTCGTCTCGGCCGCGTTCGCTTGCGGTCTCGATTGCTGTCGCGCCAGCTTCCTGCACAACATCCTTGCCGCGATCCAGAGCTTCTCGACCCGCCTCCGCCGTGGCGGCCTTTACCTCGTCCGCCATCGGCCCGATCCGTTCGTCTTCCATTCGTGTCGACGGCACAAGCACGCCAGCGATGAATCCGACAGCCGCACCGCCGATCGCCAGCCCGAGCGGGTTCCGCTCGGCAAGTCGTTTCATGCGGTTGACGCCCTGCGTGACTTCAGCGCCGTCAGGTGTCACCTCTCCGACCTTGGACGAGACGCCGGTCACCGTCGAAACGACGGCATCCTTCTTCTCCCCGACCCAGTCTTTGGTCCGCGTCGGCACATCGGCTTTGTATGCGAGCGCATCGGCCGTGTCCGCCAGTTGCTCGCGGGTCTGGCTGATCTCCTGCTTCAGCTCGTCTGATGTTTGAGCCATTCCAGATCCTCCTTCACTGCCTCGATGGTTCGTGACGGCACCGCAGTGCCGAGTTCGTCGATCTTCCTGCGCCCGTACGCGGCCAAGACACCGGCTGCGACCAACCAGAGCGCAGCAACGCACAGAGCTGCGGCCCAGTTGGGCATTGCTCCGTCGAGAGCCAGAATGAGGAACGCGCTAAGGACTCCCAGAGCCAGGAGTCCGGCCACGCTGGCGGCAGCGAGGAGTGCGACCCCCGTGCCGGCCGCTTTCGCCTTCTCGGTCATTTCGACCTTGGCGAGCTCTACGTTCTCACGTATCTCGAGCTTGACGAGTTCGACTTCCTGGTGAGCCAAAGTGCTCGCCTGTTGGGTCAGGTCCCTCACAAGGTCGAGCGTCGAGCGTCGCCGGAGCCTTCCACTCTCGACGCTCGTCATCTAGGCACCTCCAGACGGAAGACTTCGCGGCGTCTGCGAGCCATAGCCACCATGTGCGTTGGTCCGTGAGCTCTGATAGCGACGATCTGCTGACGCCTTCACAAAGCGCGACGCCATGAACCCGGCGAGGACACCTGCTCCCGCCGTCACCCACGGACGGCGTCGCGCAAAGCGCTCCAGATCCGTGAAGATCTGGTCTGCCTGAGCAGACTGGAGGTACGCGCCGAGATCCTCGGCACGCTCCGCCACCTGCGCGATGACCTTCGCAGGAATCTCCTTGCCGTCGCCACGGAGCTGCTCGACCCCGGTCTGGAGGGCGCCGCCCATCGCCTGCACCTGCTCGCCCGCTTGGGTCGAGCGCTGGTCGACTTGCTCCCGGACCTGAAAGCGTGCCTCCTCGCCAAGCTCCTGAGCCTTTGCTGAAAACTGCTCCTGGGCGTCGGAGACGACCTCCCCACCTTTCTCCTTCACTTCCGCGACCGCCCCACCGGGACGACCACTCTGCTCGGTCGCCATTCGACCGCTCCTTTCGTTTGAGTCCCGAGACTGTTCCCGACACGCGGAAGGACAAACCTGTCTGTCCGATGGACGTGGAGGATTAAACTGAGGCGAACTCGGCGGGGTTAGGTCCGAGATGAGACCCGAGATGAGACCGAGCTACCCGCCCGATACGAGAAATGACGCCTGCTCACATCACAATCAGGTACGCGTCAGGTGAGGTCGAGCACACGTTCGGTTCGACGCTTCCGAGGGTGGGCGATCGACTCGGCCGTAACGGAGACGAAGGTTTCGTGACCCGCGTCGAGGTGGATGCCCGCGACCACGCTGTCGTGAGCGTGGGTACGCCGGCCTCGGAGGGTGTGTTGTGGGACGACCTCAATGCTCCCGAGAGGCGCGAGGGCGAGACAGCCAATGCACGCGAACGCATCCTGGAAGCCGCGTACGAGCTCTTCTCGACACGGGGCATCCGCGCCGTCGGCACCGAGGAGGTGCTTGCCCAGGCCGGGGTCGCGAAGTCGACGCTGTACCGGCATTTTCCCTCGAAGGAAAAGCTCGTCTTGGCCTTCTTGCAGCGCCGAGAGCATCGCTGGACGCGTGCTTTCGTCGAGGCGGAGGCAAGGAGTCGAGGATCGACGCCGCGCGAGCGCCTGCTGGCGATATTCGACGTGTTCGACGAATGGTTTCACCGAGAAGACTTCGAAGGGTGTTCATTCATCAATGTGCTCCTTGAGATGGGCGATGTGGAGAGTCCACTCGGAAAGGCGAGTGCGGCCCATCTGGAGTACATCCGCTCGGTTGTACGTACGCTGGCGGAGGAGGCCGGAGTTCAAGAGCCAGAGACGTTCGCGCACTCCTGGCACATCTTGATGAAGGGCTCTATCGTCGCCGCCGCCGAGGGTGACGTGCAGGCAGGAAGGCGCGCACGAGCCATGGGAGAAGACTTACTGGAACGTTTCTCCGGGTTACGGTTCGATCCACTTCAGCCCGTGACCTGACTCATCTGCGCGTCGGCCGAAGCGCCGGCGTACGCGCCTGTTGTCGGGCTGCGTTACTCGGCTCGAAAGACGCCTCCTGAAGTGCGTCTCTGAGGCGCCGCTTCGACGAACGCGATCCTCCGTCGGCCTGACGTTTGGGGAAACCTGCTCCCGGGGTAGCCCTCGATCTCCAAACGCCTCAGGGGAGCCACCATGCTTGATCGCAGGATTGAGATGACCGTTCGGGAGCGACAGCGTTACGTTCGGTGGTGGCTCGACCACTCCGGGCTCACGCCGCGCGAGCTGCGTCGTGTCGCGACAGGGATATGGTCGGACCGACTAGTTGACGTCGCACAGGACGACTTCGCGCGCTGGCATCCCGCAGAGAACACTTCGCTCCGTGCACTGCTCGTTGAGCCGTAAAAGGGAGTCACTCTGAACGAGAAGAAGGCGCCCCGGGGCGCCTTCTTCCTCGATGAGCAAGGTTGCACGTACTCAGTCGACTACAGTCGTGTTCTGACCGCCGCTTGCGGCCTCCCGATGGCCGAAACCGCCCCAACTCGACCAGAAGATGAGCGAGGCGATCAAGCCGACCACGCCCACGATGACCAGAATGACACCCGCTAGCTGGACGTCGACTCCGGAGACCTCCGCGTTCACCGCCCAGGCGAGTATCGCGCCGACCGCAATAAGCAAAATGCTCAAACTAATTCCCACGACTACCCCTTTCCTGAAAGGTCGTCACACAGCTGTCTGATACCCACAAGGCGTCCCGCTGAATCTGCAGTTCCTGCGCACGGGGACTGAGCCTCGCCGGTTTGACACCTCTTGCAGAGAGGAATCCACGAGAGGACGGGCTCCTTCGGCTAGGGAAAGGAGCGACGCTTTGATACGGCGTTCCAGGCGCAGAGCCGGCTTGGTGGGAGCCTTTCGCGTCGTCGCCGCGTATATCGCTTGCGGCTCGGCGGTACGGGTCGTCGCGAAGGCGCTCACCGACGGATGTCAGGCCTCGACTCCTGCGAGCATCCCATAGTGGCGGCACCAACCTCATTTGTGCGTGCGGTTCATGTCGCCGCGCTGGCGTTCGGAGATCGTCGACGTGACGGTTCGAACGAGCTCTACTTGAAGCACGTGCTTGACGTCGCGCAGGCGCTCGGCCCTGAGGCGACAGAGATTGAGTTGAGCACAGCTGTCCTTCACGACGTTCTCGAAGACACCGACTGGACGACAGACGATCTCGCAGAATCGGGCGTCGAAGCCGTGGTCCAAAAGGCGGTCGAGACGCTCACCCGGCGGCCGGAGGAGGAAGATGAGTCCTTCGTGGCTCGGATCTGTGCGACCCCCGGAGAGGTTGGGGTGATCGCTCAACTCGTCAAGCTCGCCGACCTGTCCGTGAACCTTGCAAACGCGGACTCAGACGAGGAACGCGAGCGCTTCGAGCAAAGCCTTCCAACCGTGCGGAGTGCTGTCGAGCGAAACCGTTGATCTACCCGTACCTCGTGCGGGAGGCGCCAGCGGTTACGCGGCCTGGCCGCCAGTCCCGCCTTGCCGTCCCTTTGCGGCATAGAAGAGGCAAGATCGCAATTCGTCGCGTGGACGGCGAGGCCACCGTCACGAGGGCCCACTCTGAACGAGAAGAAAGCGCCCCCCGGGGCGCCTTCTTCCTCGATTCAGAGGAATGGGACTTTCGGTTCGAGTAAGCCGACCCTGTCACGGCCGACCGCACAAGGCCTGCCGAAGCTACGTACCTTGATCTTCGGACGCGCGGTCGCCCCTCGGGTTTGCTGCGGGGTTGGGGCCGGAGTAAGGGGCTCCGGAGACGGGTGACTCCTGGGCCCTTCTCTTCGCCCTTGCCTGATCGGCCATCTTCTCGAGGTACTGCGCCACGTCCTTGGCCTTCGTCGCCATTGCGCTCAATACCTCG
>JBKPLV010000379.1:0-5416 GCA_046731795.1 Actinomycetota bacterium
GGCATGGTGGTTGTCGAGATAGAGGAGGAAGGCGACGCTCTTCTGCAGAGCTTCGAAAACTTTGTCCGCTACACGTTCCCGGGTGCGGCAAGGCGCGTTGGCAACCATTTGCACCTAGGACTCCCCGGAAGCGTCAGTCCTACCGTCGAGGCGCGACTTGTCGAGAAGCTCGTGTGGGCGTGGCGTATCGAGCGCGACGTTCCCCCGGTCGTCCGCGTGAGCGTCGAAGCAGAACGCTCAGCAGATCTGCCGCACTCGTCGTGAGAGGCGGGGCGGCTCGTAGGACCTAGCGCGGGTCGGTCCTCTCGGCTACGGCGACGGCGTCGTCGTCCGTTTTCTCGACAATCCAATAGCCGTCGCGCCGCTCGACGACGACCTCGATTTCTGGCTCGACGTGGCCGGGGTGCACGCTGAACCAGGTCGGTACCGAGCGGACGCGCTCATACTCCTCGACGCGCAGTTCGATCTCCTCGGCGCACGTTTCGTCACTGCACTCGCATACGAACGCGAACCGCTCGTCCGCGTCGGGCAGACGCTGAGCTGCCGACTCCACTCTTTCGTTCACTTCGCGAAACAGGGCTTCGTTCTCGCCACGCGCTGCGTCGCGTGCCATGTCCTCCCGCCTCCTGCGTTTAGAGCATCGCGAAACCTTCGTCGTGATCTGTCGCTGCGTCAAGGCAACCGACCTGGCGTAAGACCGGCGACCGGACACGCGGGCAGTGGAGCCCCCTCGGGCCCACTGCTCGGGGGAGGAAACGTCACGCCCGGCCGCAGCTCCACGCTGCTCCGCCTGCCGAGAATGGTCAATCGGGGAGCCGCGCGTACAGGTCACGCACGACGTCTGCTACTTGGCGCAGGCGCAGGTGCCTCGCCCGACTTTGCTTGGCATCGGACATGATGGCCCGCATGGACTCGGTGAATATCTTCAGTGCGGAGAGCATCGAGGGCAGGGTCGACGTGGTTCAGGCGGTTGGCTCGACGGCGATGGCGATGTTCATCTACGACCTCGAACCCGGCCAGCGGCAATCTCCATATCACTACGAGTACGAAGAGGAGTGGCTGCTCGTGGTCGAGGGAACGGTGGTTCTGCGTGCGCCGGACGGAGAGCACAGCCTGGAACGGGGCGATCTCGTCTGCTTCCCGGCAGGCCCGAATGGGGCGCACCAACTGCTGAACCGGAGCGAGTCGCCAGCCAGGACGTTGATGTTCTCGAACTCCCGAGCACCCGCCGTCTCCGTCTACCCGGAGAGCGACACGATCGGCGTGTGGCCCGGCGACGAAGAGAACGACCTGGTGTTCAGGCGTGGCAGCGCCGTTCCGTGGTCAGAAACATGGGAACGACAGGACTAACGACGATGCGACGTCAACGACGATGCCGCGTCAACGAAGCGGCACTCTGCCGCGAATGAGCGCCCGGCGCCGCCACGCCATTTTCGCGAGCCAGAAAACGAATGCGTACCGCCACTTGAACATTCAGCAACTCCGTCGGCGAGTGCGACGCTACGCCCGCCGCACGAAGTACAGGATGAGGACGATGAGAAGCACGATCACGAGGATCCCGATCAGTCCATAACCTGTTCCAGCGATAGCGACCGGCAACGCTTCCTCCCTCGTCGAATGACAGGCTCAGTTTCCCCTCGCCACCGGCGCGCCAAACTCACCGTCGCCAGTAGCCGCTCCCGTTCGCTGCCGATCTGCGCCCGGTCGGGTCGCCGTCCGAACAGGAACAAGGCCATCTCGGCAATCTCCGAGTCGTCGAAGCGCTCAAGCCAGAACGCTCGATCGCTGTCGTCGGGTGGCGCGGACAGGGGGCTGGACACTCTCGACGATGTGGCGGGTTCGCTCTCACGGCTCCGTCGCAAAGACCTCCTCACGGTGAAGGACGAGGGTCTGCGCGCGCGAGGTTCGCGACCGGGCCCGAGCGGGGTATAGGCTCGTACTGCCACACTGGGAGTAACCGGCACGAGGGGGTGGAGAGATGCCGGAGGTGGGAAGGACATGACGGGCCTCATCCTGGCCTGGGCCACGAGTGTGGTCGCCTGCTCGGCGATGCTGCACGAGCTCGGTCACGCCTGGGTGGCTCGCGCGGTCGGCTGGAAGGTCGTCGGGCTGCGCTGGCACTGGTACGGGATCGCCTTCGTCGCCGACATCGACGGGAAGCCCGAGAAGCTGTGGAAGGTCGCGCTGGGCGGCCTCGTTGTCACCGCGCTCCTCGCGCTCCTGTTCCTTGCCGGCACCACGCTGCCGGAGCCGGCCCCCATGCTCTTCGGCTTCGGCTTCGCGCTCAACGCGGCGCTCCTGCTCACGAACCTCGTCCCGCTGCGCCAGCTCGACGGCGGCCAGGTATTGGCGGGGCTGCGCCGGGCTCGCTAGCGGGCGTCCTCAGCCGATCACGGGGCTCGGGAGGCGGGCGGCGACGATGCTGCCGACCGCCTCCGCGCTCGCCGTGTGGCGCGACAGCGTCCCGACGAAGACGTCGCGCTCGAGCGTGCCGAGTTCGAGGTCGGTGAGCGCACGGATCGTCGCCGTTCGCGGCACGTCCCGGACGAGGGCGATCTCGCCGAAGAACTCCCCTGCGCCCAGCGTGCGAACCCGCTCGTTCCCGATGACGACTTCCGCCTCGCCCGAGCGGATGACGTAGAAGCGGTCGCCGGGGTCGCCCTCCGCGAACACGGTTCCTCCCGCCTCCACGTGATCGTGCTCGAGTGCGAGCGCGAGCCGTTCGAGCTCCGGGAGCGGAAGTGGCTCGAAGATCGGGATGGCGCGCAGGAGCGCCAAGGCATCCTCGTCGACACGGCCGCGCGCGTCGATCCCGAGCAAGCGCCGCCACGAGGGAAGCAACAGGACCGGCAGGATCGCGCCCGCCACCAGCAGCGCGCCGCGTGTGCCGAACGCGGCGTCGAGGATAGGAGCGAGCAGCGATCCGATGCCGAGCGCGCCGATGATGACGGACTCGAACGCGCCGAAGACGCGCCCGAGAACGGCGTCCGGGGCCGACCGCTGCAGGAGCGTGATCCCCGCGACGTCGACGAGCGTGTTCCCCACGCCGATGAGGAGCAGCAGCGGCACCACGACCGCCGTCGCCGGGATCCCCGCCACGAGCACGAGCGGCACGCCCCACAGCAGGAGGCCTACAGCAAAGGTGGAGGCGAGGCCGCCCCGCCCGGTCGCCCAAGCGGCCACGACGACCGCGAGCAGCGCGCCGATTCCGACCATCCCGTCTAGGAGCCCGACGCCCGCCGTTCCGAGGTCGAGCACCTCGATCGCGAGCACGACCACGAGCACGTTGAACATGCCAGCGACGAGAGCCTGGAAGCCGAAGAGGCCAATCACGAGCCTCAGGTCGGGCTCGTCCAGGATCGTGTGCCAGCCTGCGAGCAGCGAGCGCCGGCGGCCGGCTGCATGCTCTTCCGGCGCCGGCTCGCCCGCGACACTGATCCGCGCGACGAGCACGATCGCGACCCCCACGAGGACGGCCGTGACCCAGAACACGGTCGCGACACCCGTCGCGGCCAGGAGCACTGCCCCGAGCGCCGGCCCGAGGAAGAGCCCGACGCTCTCCACGCCGCTCGCCAGCACGTTCGAGGCAGTGAGCTCGTCTGGCGTCGACACGAGCGAGGGCGTGATGGCAGCCTGCGCGGAGCGGAAGACCGGCTCCGCCACCGCGACCACCACGGCGAGGACGTAGACGGCGGCCGGAACGTCCGAGGCGACGAGCACCGCGAGCGCGACGAAGAGCACGACGCGCACGAGCTCGACCTCGATCATCACGCGCCGACGCGAGCGCCGATCCGCGACCACGCCCAGGAGAGGCGCGAGCAGGGCAGTCGAGATGAGCCTGACGAAGGCGATGATTCCGACCGCTCCCGCTCCCCCGGCCTGGTACGCGTACACCGCGACCGCGATCGCGGACGCGCGGCTCGCGAGGTTCGAGGCCGCCCAAGCGAGGAGGACGCGCCGCAGGTCGGCGTTCCGACCGACGCGATGGAAGAGCTCAACCGTCTCTCGAAGTCGATGCGCTGCCCCCACTGCGCGAGCATCTCAGGTTCGACCGATGCGTCCATGCGCGGCCGGGGAAGATCTCGGCTCGCGCGCGCGTCGTGTGGATGACGGACGCGAACGGCGCGCCCGAGGATTCGGAGAGGAGCACACGATGTCCGAGGACGAGCGCAGCAAGAAGCGCAAGGAGCACGAGGACGACGAGACCGAGGTCGAGGCGCACGTCTACGAGACCGGCGACGACCACGACCCGGAGAAGAAGCGCAAGCGCAAGCAGCACGACGACCCGACCGGCGACGAGCCGGGTCGCAAGAAGAAGTAGCGAGTACATACGCTGGGCGGCGTGGCCGACGACGACACGCCGCTGACCGACGAGCAGATCCGAGACGCCACGGTCGGCGAGATCGTCGAGCACAACGCGACGATCGATCTGGCCGAGTACGACCCGGAGTGGCCGCGCCTGTACGAGCGCGAGGCTGCGCGGATCGGAGCAGCGCTCGGCGAAAGGATGCTCCGCATCGAGCACGTCGGCTCGACGTCCGTGCCCGGTCTCGTGGCGAAGCCGCTCATCGACATCCTCCTCGTCGTCGCCGATTCCTCCGACGAGGGCGCGTATGTGCCGGAGCTCGAGGAAGCCGGGTACGTCCTCCGCATCCGCGAGCCCGACTGGCATCAGCACCGGCTGTTCAAGGGGCCGGACACGAACGTCAACGTCCACACGTTCTCGGAGGGCTGCGAGGAGATCGAGCGGATGACGGCCTTCCGTGACTGGCTCCGGACGCACGACGACGACCGCGCGCTCTACGAGCGCTCGAAGCGCAAGCTCGCTGCGCGCGAGTGGAAGTACGTCCAGAACTACGCGGACGCGAAGTCAGACGTCGTCCAGGCGATCGTCGCGCGCGCCCAGCAGGCCTGACCGCAGGCATCCGGTCCGGGGCCGCGAACTCCGGCCCGTGACCGATCGCGTAGCGGCGGCCGCTCCTGCGGACCGTGGCTCGTGTTCCTCATCGACTTCGTGTACCGGCTGAAGACAGACGGCCCCGTCCAAGAGCGGTTACTTCTTCAAGCAGAGAGGCTTCCTCGACCTCTTGAGCTGCGTGTCCGCGCCCCGGATCTTCCGTGTGTTCCGGGTCGTGCGTGCAGCCAACCTCTTCCTCTCGCCGCGAAAGCCGAAGGCGACGGAGACGACGCCGGACGTCGCGGAGCTCCGGGCGCTCCTCGACCAGCAGGAAGAGACGTCCCGCCGGCTCCGCGCGAAGCTAAAGCAGCTCGAGCAAGCTCGTAGGGCTGTTGGTCTTGCCGACGGGAAACCCTCGACGACGCGCGCCGATCGCAGTCGTCAGTATTCGCACGCGATGACGCCAGAGCAACGTCTCACCCGCCCGAAGTTCAAGCCCTTCAGGCTCTTCCTCTCGTG
>JBKPLV010000380.1:0-5792 GCA_046731795.1 Actinomycetota bacterium
GCGAAGCGGATCGACCTCCTGCTCGAGGCTGCGGCACGCGACGGCTCGCTCGAGGTCGTGATCGCCGGCGAGGGCCCCGACCGCGAGCGGCTCGAGCAGCTCGCGCGGGACCGTGGACTGAACGGGCGGGCGCGCTTCACAGGCCGCATCACGGAGGCCGAGCTCGCGGACCTCTACGCGCGCTGCCTCGCCGTCTACTACGCGCCGGTGGACGAGGACTACGGCATGGTGCCGCTCGAGGCGTTCCTCTCCGAGAAGCCCGTGCTGACGACGACGGACGCGGGTGGCCCGCTCGAGGTCGTGTCCGACGGGAGCACCGGGCTCGTGGTCACCCCGGACGCCTCGGAGATCGCGCGCGCGCTGGGCTGGCTCCGCGAGCACCGCGACGAGGCGGCTTCGTATGGCCGCGCCGGGAAGGCGATCGCGAGCCAGGTCACCTGGGATCGCGCGATCGGGAGGCTCCTCGCGTGAGGGTCGCCTATTTCAGCCCGATGCCGCCTGAGCAGTCGGGCATCGCCGACTACAGCGCGCTCCTCCTGCCGGCGCTGCGCAGGCTGATCGACGTCGAGGTCGTCCGCCGCGGCCGCAAGCGAGCGCCGCGCGGCACGGACGTCGCGCTCTACCACGTCGGGAACAACCCCGACGCCCACGCCTGGATCGTGGATGCGCTCCGGAAGCGGCCCGGGGTCGTCGTCCTCCACGACTTCGTCCTCCATCACCTCGTCGCGGGCATGACGGTCGGCCGCAGGGACGGTCACGGGTACCTCGACCTCATGGAGCGCGAGCACGGAGTGGTCGGCCGATTGCTCGCGCACGGCGTCCTCGACAAGCGGATCCCGCCGCTCTGGGAGTCACGTCCCGCGGACTTCCCGCTGCCGACGTTCGTGCTCGAGCACGCGACCGGCCTCGTCGTCCACTCCGGCTACGTCCGCGACCGCGCGCGGGGTGCGGGGTTCGCGGGCCCGATCTGCGTCGTCCCTCATCCGGCTTGGCCACCGCCGGAACTCGAGCCGGCGCGCGTCGCGCCGGGGGTGGTCGTCGGCTGCTTCGGCGTCGTCAACGCGAGCAAACGCATCCCCGAGCTTCTGCGCGCGACGGCCGCGCTCCGCAAGGAGCAGCCGGACGCGACGCTGCTTCTCGTCGGCTCGACCTCGCCGGGCTTCGACCTGGATCGGCGTCTCCAGAGGCTCGGCCTCGCCGCCGACGGGCTCGTACGCGAGGGCTGGGTGGACGAGGCGAGACTGTGGGCGCTCATGGCCGGAAGCGACGTGCTCGTCAACCTTCGCCATCCGACGATGGGGGAGACCTCGGGTAGCGTCATCCGCGCGCTCTCACTCGGGAAGCCCCTCGTCGTGAGCGACGTCGGCTGGTTCTCGGAGCTGCCGGACTCGGTAGCGCTGAAGGTTCCACCGGACGACGACGAAGTCGCGACGCTCACGGCGGCGCTCGAGCTCCTCGCGTCTCGGCCGGACGTCCGTGCCGCGATGGGCGGGAACGCGGCCGAGCTCGCCCGCCGCGAGCACGATGTCGAGCGAGTGGCCGAGCTGTACGTCGCTGCGCTGGAGACGGCGGCGGGAGGAGCAGCGGTCGACGACGCGGTTCTGCGCGACGTGAGCGACGCGGCCGCGGAGGTCGGCATCTCGGCGGAGACGGCCGAGGCGAGGGAGATCGCCCGCCGCCTCGCCGAGGTCGAGCTTGGCTAGAGCGTTCGCGAAGGTTCCCACCTGGGCCTGGCTGACGGCGATCGTCGTCGGCTCGGCTGCGCTGCGCGCGCTCCTCGCGACACAGCTCGTCGCCCCGTTCATCATGGTGGACGAGCTGATCTGGTCGGAGATCGCGCGCGGGATCGCGGACGCAGGCGAGCCGCTGCTCCGGGACCAGCCGGACCCGGGCTACAGCGTCGTCTACCCGCTCCTCATCAGCCCGGCGTACCTGCTCTTCGACAGCCTGCCGACGGCGTACGCGGCGGTGAAGACGATCAACGCCGTGCTCATGTCCCTCGCCGCGATCCCGGCGTTCTTCGTCGCGCGGCGGGTGGTCGGACGCACGTACGCCCTGCTGGCCGCGGTGCTCGTGGTCGCGGTGCCCTCGCTGGCATACACGGGCACGGTGATGACGGAGAACGCGTTCTATCCGCTCTTCCTCGTCGTGATCCTCGTGCTCCTGGTCACGCTCGAGCGATCGACGCCGCTCTGGACCCTGCTCCTGCTCGCCCTCGTGGGCCTCGCGTACGAAACTCGGGTACAGGCGGTCGCTCTCGGGCCTGCGATCCTGCTCGCGCCGCTCGTGCTCGGAGTCTTCGAGCGGCGTGCTCTCCGCGAGATCGTCTCGCGCTACCGCTGGCTGTACGGGACCGTCCTCGCCGCCGCGATCGTAGTCCTCGTCGTCCAGGCGGCGGGCGGCGGCCTCCTCGGCGCCTACGAGCCCGTCGGCGAGAGCAGCTACGATTTCGGGAAGGCGCTTCGCTACCTCTGGTGGCACCTCGCGGAGCTGTCCTTGTACGTCCTCGTGATCCCGCTCGCCGCGACGATCGTGCTCGTGGCCCGGGCACGCTCGCTGGATGCCCGCCTGCAGGCCTTCCTCGCCACGACCGTGTCGGTGACGGTCTGTCTGCTCCCGGTCGTAGCCATATTCGCGTCGAGGTTCTCTGACCGGATCGAGGAGCGAAACATGTTCTACGTCGCTCCTCTGCTTTGCATCGGACTCCTGGCCTGGATCGAACGAGGGGCGCCGCGGCCCCGTGTGCTAGCGGCAGGGGCCGCGTGCGCGTCCGCGCTCCTCGTGGTGGCGGTCCCGTTCGATCGCTTCCTGACCACGTCCGCGATCACGGACACGCTCATGCTCCTGCCGCTGTGGTCACTGCAGGACCACATCGGGCTGGGCTGGGTCACAGTCGTCGCGCTCGTCGCCGCGTTCGCGCTGGCGGCCGCGTTCCTGTTCGTGCCGCGGGACTACGCGGTGCTGCTGCCGCTCCTCGTGCTCGGCCTCTGGGTCGCCGCGATCCGCCCGATCTGGTGGGGCACGCACGGGCTCGAGCAGTTCTCGGAGGGCGTGCTCTTCCAGGGGATCCGCAAGGCCGATCGCGACTGGGTCGATGCGGCTCTGCCGAAGGGGAGCGATGCCGCCTTCCTCTGGACGGGGGGGTTCACCGATCGCCTCACCGTGAACATGAACGAGTTCTTCAGCCGCGGGGTCGGGCCGGTGTACTACGTCACCGATCCGACGCCCGGAGGCCTGCCGGAGACGCGCGTGCGGATCGACCCCACGACCGGCCGCGTCACGCTCCCGGATGGCTCGCCCGTCCGCGACAGGTACCTGCTTGCCGACTCGTCGTTCGAGCCGGTCGGCCGGCCCGTCGCACAGGACCTCGGCTGGGGAGTGGTCCTGTGGCACGTCACGACGCCGCTCGTCGCGGCCGTCACCATCCAGGGCCTCTATCGCAACGACACCTGGTCGGGGCCGGTGGTCACATACGTCAGGCGGCGTTGCAAGCCGGGTCGGGTCGCGGTCGACCTCTCGAGCGACGACAAGCTCTTCCCCGGGGCGCAGACCGTCGTCGCCCGTTCGAGCGGCGCAGTCGTCGGCCGTGCGCGTCTGCACGGGAACGCCCACGTGGGGCTGAACGTGCCCGTTGCGCCGATCCCCGGGACCGCGGATTGCCGGATCGTCTACACGGTGTCGCCGACGGCCGTTCCCGCGGACGTGATCGAGGACTCGACCGACGAGCGCCGGCTCGGCGCCCACTTCAACCGCTTCGTGTACCACCCGGCCTCGTGAGGATCGCCTTCGACGTGAGCCCGCTGAGCCACCAGCTCCTCGGGATCGGGAACTACATGCAGGGGTCGCTCGGCGGTCTCGTCGAGGCGGCCGACGGGAGGCACGAGATCGTCGCCTTCGCGCCGACGAGCATCCGGGGGCCCGAGCGGATTCGTGCCGCGCTCGCGGGCATCGAGGTGGAAGTCCGCACGTGGCGCCTCCCCTGGTCACACGCGGTGCGCACAGCCTGGAGCCGCCTCGGTCGCCCCCCGGCCGAACGCCTTCTCGGCTCGTTCGACGCGCTTCACTTCTCCGACTGGATGTATCCGCCCCAGCGCGCCGGCGTCCGCGCGACGACGATTCACGATCTCGTGCCGCTTCACCATCCCGAGTGGACGACCTCGCGCACGCAGTCCATGCACGCGGCCAAGTACCGGAACGCGGCGGCGACCTGCGACGTCGTGTTCGTCAACTCGGCCTACACGGGCCGGGACGTGACGGCGACGCTGGGCGTGCCGGCCGAGCGGATCCGCGTCGCCCACCCCGCGCCGAAGGCGGTCTTCCGGGCCGACGGGCCGGCGGCCGACCTCGGCGCGCCGTACGTCCTCACGGTGGCGACGCTCGAGCCGCGGAAGAACCTGCAGGTGCTCGTCGAGGCGCACCGCCTGCTCGGAGGCGACCTCGAGCTCGCGGTCGTCGGCGCCGAGGGCTGGGGGGAGCAGCCGCTCCTCGACGCCCCGGGCATCCGGCGGCTCGGCTACGTCTCCGACGAGGAGCTCGCACAGCTCTATCGGGGCGCTGCGGTTGTTGCGTACCCCTCGCGCTTCGAGGGCTTCGGCATCCCCGTCGTCGAGGCCATGGCGTGTGGCGCTCCCGTCGTCTCCTCCGCACACGAATCGCTCGACGAGGCGAGCGGAGATGCGGCGCTGCGAGCCGATCCTGAGGATTCGTCCGCGTTTGCCGCGGCGCTCGAGCGTGCCGTCGCGGAGCGCGAGCGCCTCGTCGCGCTCGGGCTCGAGCACGTGCGGAGCTTCTCCTGGCGCTCGGTCGGCGAGACGTTCCTGCGCGGATACGAGGAGGCAGCGGGGTGAGAGGAGACCAGGAGATCGTGGTGGTCGTGCGACGGGAGGGCGAGCTCCTCGTCATGCGGCGGGCCCCTGAGCGGCTTGGCTACTGGAGTCTCGTCTCCGGCGGCGTCGAGCCGGAGGAGACGCCGCAGGAGGCCGCGCAGCGCGAGCTCCTGGAGGAGACCGGCCTCCGCTCCGAGGTCCGGCCGCTGCCCGTGACGCTCTCCTACTCGCTCCGCGACGATCCGCCCGCGATTCGCGCTCGCTATGCACCCGGCATCGAGCGCGTGACGGTCCACGCGTTCGTGACGGACGCCGACGCGGGATGGGAGCCGACGCTGGACGCCGAGCACGACGTGTACCGCTGGTGCGAGCTCGAAGCTGCAGTCGAGCTGATGGCCTACGAGACGGCGCGCGACGCGCTCCGGGCCGGCGCGGCGGCGCCATGAGGGTCGGCGTCGACACGTCGCCGCTCGTCCAGACGAGAGCGGGCACCGCCCGCGTCGTCCGCGGCTTGCTCGGCGCGATGCGCGACCGTCCGGGGATCGACCTCGAGCTCCTCTCGTTCGGTGGGCCCGGCCGGGTTTCGAGCGTCGTGCGCGACACGGTCTGGTACCCGGTACGACTCGGCCGGAGGGCCCGCGCGCTCGACGTGCTCCACTGCACCACCTTTCGTGGGCCGGTCGGATCCGGCACGCCGATGGTCGTCACCGTGCACGACCTGGCGATCCTGCGTGCGCCCGGGGCGTTCCCGCGCTGGCACCGCCTGTACGGGAAGGCCGGCCTCACGCGTGTCCTGCGGGCGGCGGACGCGGTCGTCGCCGTCTCGGAGTTCACGAAGTCGGAGGTGCTCGAGCTGGCAGGCGTGCCTGCCGAGCGCATCCGGGTCGTCCCCAATGGGGTCGATGCCGTCTTCAGGCCCGAGGGGCCAGCGGCGGAAGGCGAGTACGTGCTCGCAGTCGCGACGCT
>JBKPLV010000381.1:0-1681 GCA_046731795.1 Actinomycetota bacterium
GCGTAGCGCCGTGACCTTGTCGGCGGGCGCGAGCGCGCGAAACGCATCGTGGTCGAGTGAGGCGAGAAAGTCGGGATCGAGGGCGCCGTCGGCCGCGTCGAGCTCGAAGGTCGCAGGCAGCGCGACAGCGTCCGTCGACACCCCTGCCAGGCTCGGCTCCGCCGCCGGGGCAGTCGCCGCCTTCCGTGCCGCGAGCAGCTGCTCCACGTCCTTCTCCGTGATGAAGCCGCGCTTGTCGATCTCCGAGAGGTCGACGCCGTGCAGCTCGGCGAGCTCGACCGCCTTCCGCGTCGCCTTGCGCTCGCCGGCCTCGGGCTTCGGCGCCGGCTTCGCCTCAGCCTCCGCGTCGATCGACGCAAGCTCGTCCGCCGATTCGGCGACGTACGCGATCGTCTTGCCGAGCTCGACCTCGACCTCCTCGCCGTAGAGCTGCACGAGCGTTCCCGCCCCAGGCGCCTCGACCTCGACCGTCGCCTTCGTCGTCTCGACGACGCAGACCGGCTGGCCTGCGGCGACGTCCGACCGGTCCGGGACGAGCCACTCCGCGAGGAGCGCGTACTCGGTGTTCGCGTCCTCGCGGGTCAGGACGATCTCGAGCACTAGCGCGCGCCCTCGAGCGACATGACCGCCTCGACCACGTCCTCGACGCTCGGCAGCATCTCGTCCTCGAGCGGCCGCGCCGAGGGGATGATCCCGTCGCGCGCTGCGACACGCTGCACGGGTGCGCGCAGGTCGGCCCACGCCGCCTCCTGAACGCGTGCCGCGATCTCGGCGCCGAAACCGCCCGTGAGCGTGCCCTCCTCTGCCGTCACGAGGGCCCCGGTGCGCGCGACCGACTCGAGCACCGCGTCGAGGTCCATCGGAGCGAGCTGCGAGAGCGCGACCACCTCGCAGAAGATCTCGTGCTCGAGAACCAGTTCGGTGACGGCGTCGAGCACGATGGGCAGCATCCCGCCGTACGTCACGATCGTGGCGGTTCCCTCCGTGAAGTCGGTCGCCGAGAACGTGAGCGCCGGGTACGGATCGCCGGACTCGCGCACGGCGAGCTCGCCCACGTGGCCGTCGTCCGGTCGCCTGATCGTCCGGCCGTACAGGAGCTTGTTCTCGATGAAGAAGACCGGGCGCTCGTCCTCGACGGCGGCCATCAGCAGCGCGCCGACGTCGTGGCACTCGCTCGCGGCGACCACGCAGATGTTGGGAATGCCGAGGAGGAGCTTCTCCAGCGACTGCGAGTGGGTCGGCCCGTAGCCGCGCCGCGCCCCCATCGGCGCGCGGACGACCAGCGGCACGGTCACCTGGTCGTCGTACATCTCGCGGAACTTCGAGATCCCGTTCACGACCTGGTCGAGCCCGAGCGCGACGAAGTCCCCGAACATGATCTCGAGGATCGGGCGCTGTCCGCGCAGCGCCATTCCGGCGGCAACCCCGAAGAGCGACGCCTCGCTGATCGGCGTCGTCAGCACCCGGTCCGGGTAGGCATCCGAGAGCCCCGCCGTGACCTTGAACGCGCCGCCGTACGGGTCGAGCACGTCCTCGCCGAGGAGCATGACGTCGTCGCGCTCGGCGAAGAGCGCGTGCAGCGTCTCGTTCAGGACCTGCACGCCGCGCTTTCCGTGCGCGGTCACGCTCACGCCGCGACCCCGGGGGTCGCGGCCGGCGCGGCGTCCGCCGCCTCGACCGT
>JBKPLV010000382.1:0-1775 GCA_046731795.1 Actinomycetota bacterium
GGCGACGTAGCAGCCTGCGACGACCGAAGCGGCGAGCAGCGAGTGGATCCCCATCGTGTGGTACAGGGGCATGACGCCGAGTGTCCGGTGGCGAGGGCGAAGTCCGTGCTGGAGCACCTGCGAGATGCCGCCCGCCCGCTCCGCGCGATGAGAGCGGGGAACGCCCTTCGGACGCCCGGTCGTGCCCGAGGTGTAGAGCTGGATCGACGGCTCGCGCTCGTCCAGATCGAGCGCTCCAGGATGCTCCTCCCCGCCCACGAGCTCGCGGACCTCCTCGGGCCAGCGGAGAACGACCGCAGCCTGCGAGTCGTCGACGCAGTAGGCGAGGTCGGCTTGGGAGACGCGGTGCGAGAGCGGGACGATCACCGCTCCGAGCCACTGGCAACCCCAGTACAGCTCGACCGCCTCGGGCTCGTTCGCGAGAACGCACGCCACGCGGTCTCCGCGGCTCACTCCGCGTGCGGCGAGCCCGCCGGCGACGCGCGCGGCCCGCTCGCGGAGAGCGGCGTACGTCAGGCGCTCCGAGTCCCCGACGAGAGCCTCCGCCTCCGGCGTTCTCTCGGCGGCTGCAAGCAGGCTCTGCGCGAGATTCACGCGCCCGCGACCTCGGCGATGGCCTCGACGATTGGCACGTAGCCGGTGCAGCGGCAGAGCTGGCCGGAGAGCATGTCCGTGATCTCGTCGCGCGACGGCCTCGGGTTGCGCGCGAGCAGGTCTTCGGCCGCGATGAGGATGCCGGGGGTGCAGAAGCCGCACTGCAGCGCGTGGTGACGGTGGAACGCGGCCTGCAGGGGCGTGAGCTGGCCGGTGCCGGCGAGGCCCTCCACCGTCACGATCTCGGCGCCGTCGACCTGCACCGCGAGCATGAGGCACGAGCGGACGGCGACGCCCTCGACCCGCACCGTGCACGCACCGCACACGCCGTGCTCGCAGCCGACGTGGGTGCCGGTGAGGCCGAGCCGATGGCGGACGAAATCGGACAGCAGGAGGCGCGGCTCGACCTCTTCGCGGTAGCGGCGTCCGTTGACAGTGACGTCGACGGCGATCACGCGGCCTGTTGCCTCGCGCGCGCGACGGCGCGGTCGACGAGCACACGGACGAGGTGCTTGAGATACCGCGGTGATGCATGGACCGACTCCCACGGCTCGACCTGCGTGGCCGCGGACTCACCGGGCCGAGCCGGGTCGACTTCGAGCACTGTCGGCGTGGGCGTGACGGCTCCGACGACCACGCGAAGGTCATCCCCGCGCGCACATACCGCGGCCGTGCAGAGGGCGTAGTCGCCGCGCCGCTGGGCGAGTTCCTCGAACGCGAAGCCCTCGTCTTCGGCCGGCATCGGCCAGATCGACTCGACGAGTAGCTCGTCACCCGCGAGCGTCGTCGTGTACGGGCCCGCGAAGAGCTCCTCGACGGGGATCTCGCGCCGTCCGGTTGCCGAGGCGGCGACGACGGATCCGCGGGCTGCGAAGAGGGCGAGCGGAAGCTCTGCCGCGGAATCGGCGTGAGCGAGCGATCCGCACACGGTGCCGCGGTTGCGGGTCACCGTGTGGCCGACGTACGGAATGACGGTGGCGAGCAGCGGGTGCTGCGACAGGCGTGGATCCATTTGCCGAACAGTGGCGCCGACTCTGAGCACGCCGTCGACGGCGCGCACGTCGCCGAGATCCGTGATGGCGTTCACGTCGACGACGAGCGACGGGCGGGAGAGCCGCATGTTGAGGGCGGGAACGAGGCTCTGGCCGCCGGCGAGCACTTTCGCGTCAGGCGTGGCGAGG
>JBKPLV010000383.1:0-1798 GCA_046731795.1 Actinomycetota bacterium
CCATTCTGGCTCTCGCTCATTCCTCCCAGCTCCTCTCACACGACGGCGAGGGGCCAAGGCTAGTCGATCCGATCCGCGCCGAGGTGCTGGTAACCGCACATCTGCCGTATCCCCCATCCGGGCCCTGCCGACATCCGCTCAGTCGGCCACAGTGCGACGGTGGAGAAGGTCGTCGAGATCCGACGCGAGCTCGAGCGCGGGCGCGCGGCGACCGAGGAGCTGCTCCGGCCAGTCTCCGACGACGTGCTGGCCGCACAGCTGTCGCCGCGGATGCCGCCACTCGCGTGGATGCTCGCCCACGTGGCCCGCTTCGAGGAGCTCTGGATCCTCCGCACGATCGGAGGCGAGCCGCAGATCCCGGATGCCCACGACCACGTGTACGGCGCGTTCCGGCGCGAGCGCACGAACGGCACCAAGCTGCCGGCGCTGAAGCCGAGCGCCGTCCGCGCGTACGCCGACGACGTCCGCGAGCGCTCACTCGCGATGCTCGAGCGCATCGACCTGGATGCGCCGGACGTGCTCGTCCGGCGCGGATTCGTCTTCGGGCTGGTGCTCCAGAACGAGCTGCAGACGCAGGAGTCGATGCTCGAGGCGTTGCAGGCGCGCGTCGACCGTGAGTACCCGGTGTCCGATTCAACCGCGCCCGACCGGGCGCCGTCGGGCCCGGACGAGATCCTCGTCCCCGGTGGCACCTTCACGCTCGGCGCGGAGTACGAGCCGTGGGCCTACGACAACGAGCTCGAGGCGCACGAGACGGAGCTCCCTCCGTTCCGGATCGACCGCGCGCTCGTCACGAACGGCGACTTCGCCGAGTTCGTCGACGGCCGCGGCTACCGCTCGCGCAAGCTCTGGAGCGACGCGGGCTGGGAATGGCGCGAGCGCGAGGACGTGTCCGCGCCGCTCTACTGGGAGCGCTCGAGCTACGGCTGGGAGCGCGTGCGTTTCGGCAAGCGCGAGCCGATCACGCCGTGGGAGCCCGTGCAGCACGTCTCGTTCCACGAGGCCGAGGCCTTCGCGCGCTGGGCGGGGAAGCGGCTGCCGACCGAGTTCGAGTGGGAGCGCGCCGCGGGCTGGCACGACCACGAGGGCAAGTTCCGCTACCCGTGGGGGCAGACCTGGATGGGCTTCGAGGCGAGCCTCGACCGGCGCCGCTGGTCGCCCGCCCCGTCCGGCTCGTACGCCGGCGGCGTCAGCCCGGTGGGATGCGTGCAGATGGCAGGCGACGTGTGGGAGTGGACGTCATCTCCGTTCGCGCCCTATCCCGGGTTCGAGCCGTTCCCGTACCCGGAGTGCTCAGAGGTGAACTTCGGGGACGACGTCCGCGTGCTCCGCGGAGGCTCGTGGGCGACGGACGCGCTCGTGGCGCGCACGTCGTTCCGGCGCTGGGAGAGCCCGGAGCAACGCGAGGCGTTCGCCGGCTTCCGCTGCGCGCGGGACGCCTGATCGGCCGGCAGCGCGCTCGCTAGAGCCGGGCTCCTGGGCCTCATCGGGTTTTCATCTGTCGGTCGTACGGTCTCCGAACTGCACCCGACGAAATGGGGTCCTGCCATGAGGACGAAGCACGCGATCGTCGCTGCGGTCAGCCTGGCACTGGTCGTCGCTGTATCCGCCACGACGGCCTTGGGCGGCCGTGGCGCCCACGGCACGCGGCTCCCTCGCGGAAGCGAACCAGTCCGAATCGACCCAGCCGACTTCAGTCCGAACATCGACAATCGCCAGTGGCCGATGACGGTCGGCAGCCGATGGGTCTATCGAGTCACCGACATGGAGACCGGCTCGGTGAAACGCCAGGTGATCA
>JBKPLV010000384.1:0-12796 GCA_046731795.1 Actinomycetota bacterium
ACCCGGTCGAAGACGGCGTCGATCGCGCCGTCGCGGGCCAGATCAGCCCGCGTGAGACCGGCCACCTCGGCCTGCATCACCGGCATCACGCCGGGGCCGCCGACGGTGACGCGGTACTTCTCCCCCGCCGCCGCGGGCCGCACGTCCTGGCTCGGGTAGCCTGCGAACGGCTTCTGCGGGACGAAGCTGTGACAGAAGGTGCCCGTGCCCTTGTGCGTCAGGATCCCCGCTTCGCGCTTCCATCCCGGCCCGTATGCCGAGTTGAAGGTGTCGATGTACAGGTTCCGCCCGTACCGGTCCTTCGGGACGCCCTTGGCGTTCGCGCCGAAGCCGAAGATCGGCTGGCCGAGGTACGAGTAGCGGCCGAAGAGCCCCTGCCAGCGGCCACCGTAGGTCCAGTTCGCGTACAGCTCGAGCTTGGGCAGCTCGCCGGAGAAGTGCGCGAGGTGGAGCTCCCAGCTCGACTGCGCCTCGAGCCAGGGGTCGAAGCCGAGCAACGGGAGCCGGCGCTGCCATGCCTGGACCGTCCAGTAGGTGCCGTTCGGCGCCTTGCACGCAGCGACGAGCATCGGGAGCGCCGGGCCGTCGTACGGACGGCACCCGTTCTTGAATCTCTGCCAGTAGCGGCCGTTCCCGTGCTTGCGCCAGCCGCCGGCGTAGTCCCAGCGGAAGCGCACCTGCGGCACCTCCTCCGACGGCGCTCGGGCGTTGATCGCGCCCCATGCCAGTACGTGCCGGACGCTGCCGTCTGCGCGCCGGTAGGTGAGGAGCGCCTCGCTCCTGGCATTCACGTGAAGCGACAGAAGCTGAGCGTTCGCGTCCTGGACGAGCTCGCTCGCGCCCGCGGCTGCGGCGAGCACGAGTGCGGCCATGAGGGCAGCGAGAGCTACGGCGACGCGCATCGGGGAATGGATCGGCGCCAGGGAAGGGCGCGGTGTCCCTCAGACGAGGGGCGGTCTCACTCCCACTCGATGGTGGCTGGGGGCTTGGACGAGATGTCGTAGACGACGCGGTTGACGCCCGGGATCTCGTTGATGATCCGGCTCGAGATCGTCTCGAGCACGTCGTACGGGATGCGCGCCCAGTCCGCCGTCATGGCATCCTCCGACGTCACGGCGCGGATGACGACAGGGTAGGCGTACGTGCGCTCGTCGCCCTGCACCCCCACCGAGCGAATCGCGGGGAGCACGGCGAAGCTCTGCCAGAGCTCCCGGTAGAGGTCGGCGCGGCGGATCTCCTCGAGCAGGATCGCGTCCGCTCGCCGGAGCACTGCGAGCCGCTCCTCGGTCACGTCCCCGATGATGCGGATCGCCAGACCGGGACCCGGGAACGGCTGGCGCCAGACCATCCGCTCCGGCATGCCCAGCTCCTCGCCGACGCGCCGCACCTCGTCCTTGAACAGGAGGCGCAGCGGCTCGACCAGCTCCATGCGCATGTCCGCGGGCAGTCCACCAACGTTGTGGTGCGACTTGATGAGTGCCGCCTCGTCGCTCCCTCCGGACTCGATGACGTCGGAGTAGAGCGTCCCCTGGACGAGGAAGCGGACGTTCCCGAGCTTGCGCGCCTCCTCCTCGAACACCCGGATGAACTCCTCGCCGACGATCTTCCGCTTCGCCTCTGGATCGGAGACGCCGGCGAGCCGGGTGAGGAAGCGCTTCTGCGCCTGGACGTGGACGAGCGGTACGTGGAAGTGGCCGCCGAAGGTCTCGACGACCTGCTCCGCCTCGTTCTCACGCAGGAGCCCATGGTCGACGAATACGCAGGTCAGCTGGTCGCCGACCGCTTTGTGCACGAGGAGCGCCGCGACCGCGGAGTCGACGCCGCCGGAGAGTGCGCACAGGACGCGCTCGGAGCCGACCGCGGCGCGGATGCGCGCGACCTGCTCCTCGATGACTGCGGCCGGCGTCCACGTGGGCGGCGCCCCGGCGACCTCGTAGAGGAAGTTCTTGAGGATGTCCTGCCCGTGCGGCGTGTGGACGACCTCCGGGTGGAACTGGACGCCGTACAGGCCTCGCGCGCGATCCTCGAACGCGGCGATCGGCGTCGACGGCGAGCTCGCTGTCACCTCGGCGCCGGCCGGAGGCGCGGTGACCGAATCGCGATGACTCATCCAGACGCTCTGCTCGGGCGGAAGCTGGTGGAAGAGCTCGGAGTCGCCCGCTTCGAGCTCGGCCTTGCCGAACTCGGAGGCGCCGGTGCGCTCGACCGAGCCGCCGAGGTCGCGCGCCATGAGCTGCATGCCGTAGCAGATGCCGAGCGTCGGGATCCCGAGGTCGAAGATCGCGGTATCGAGGTCGGGCGCACCGTCTGCGTAGACCGAGGCCGGGCCGCCCGAGAGGATCAGCGCGGCGGGGTTGCGCGCTGCAACCTCGGCCGCTGAGAGTCGGTGACCTACGAGCTCGGAGTAGACGCGCGCCTCGCGCACCCGGCGTGCGATGAGCTGGCTGTACTGGCCGCCGAGGTCGATGACGAGCACCGGCCGCTCCTCGGGCGTTGGCTCTGTCGTCGGGAGCGGGACGACCTTCGCCATCAGCGGCGGTAGTTGGGAGCGTCCTTCGTGATCGTCACACCGTGCGGATGGCTCTCCTGGAGACCCGCGGGCGTGATCCGCGTGAACCGCGTCGTCGTCTTCATCTCCTCGATGGTTGCCGCGCCGCAGTACCCCATCGACTGACGGAGCCCGCCGACGACCTGGTGCACGATCGGCGCGAGCGGCCCCTTGTACGGGACGCGGCCCTCGATGCCCTCGGGCACGAGCTTGTCGACGTCCTCGACGTCGCCCTGGAAGTAGCGGTCCTTCGAGAACGAGCGCGCCTTCATCGCGCCGAGCGACCCCATGCCGCGGTATTCCTTGAAGCGCTCGCCCTGAGCCACGATGACCTCACCGGGAGCCTCGTCCGTGCCCGCGAGCATCGAGCCGAGCATGACGACGTCCGCGCCGGCCGCGATCGCCTTCGCGATGTCGCCCGAGTTTCGCACGCCACCGTCGGCGATCACCGGGATGTCCTGTCCGGCGAGCGCCTGAGCCGCGTCGTAGACCGCGGTGATCTGCGGAACCCCGACGCCGGCAACGATTCGCGTCGTACAGATGCTCCCGGGACCTTGGCCGACCTTCACCGCGTCGGCTCCCGCATCGGCGAGCGCGAGCGCTCCTTCGCCACTCGAGATGTTCCCCGCGATGAGCTGCACGTCGTGCGCGGCCCGGACTTGCCGCACGACGTCGAGGACGCCGTGCGAGTGGCCGTGCGCCGTGTCCACGACGAGGACGTCGACCTCGGCGTCCACGAGCGCGGCCGCGCGCTCCAGCGCATCCGGACCGACCCCCACGGCCGCGCCGACGCGCAGCCGGCCCTGATCGTCCTTCGTCGCGTCCGGGTACTTGATGCGCTTCGAGATGTCCTTGACGGTGATCAGGCCCTTCAGCCGTCCGTCGGCGTCGACCACCGGGAGCTTCTCGATCTTGTTGCGGTGGAGGATCGCCTCCGCCTCCTCCAGCGTCGTTCCGGTCGGCGCAGTCACGAGGTTGCGGCTCGTCATCAACGCCGAGATGGGCTGCGCGGTGTCGGTCTCGAAGCGGAGGTCGCGGTTCGTGAGGATGCCGACGAGCACGTTCTCGTCGTCGGTGATCGGGACGCCGGAGATGCGATAGCGCTCCATGAGCTCGAGTGCCTCGGCCACCGTGTTTCCGGGCGCGAGCGTGACCGGCTCGACGATCATCCCCGACTCCGAGCGCTTGACCTTGTCCACCTCGGCGACCTGGTCCTCGATCGAGAGGTTGCGATGCACGATGCCGAGTCCGCCGGCGCGGGCGAGCGCGATCGCGAGCCGCGCCTCCGTCACCGTGTCCATCGCCGCGGAGATCAGCGGGATCTTGAGCGAGATGCCGGGTGTCAGCCGCGTGACCGTCGAGACGTCGTTGGGGAGGACGTGCGACTCCGCCGGAACGAGGAGGACGTCGTCGAACGTGAGCCCTTCCTTGCCGAACTTCCGCTCGAACGCGACGAGGCGCTCGATCTCCTCCTGGCGGAACTCGGTCTCCATGGGATGACGTTACCAGCGGCTCTCGACGACGGATCAGGCGACCACGAGGTCGATCTCGGTGAGGCGCCTCCGCCACTGAGCGGCGGCGGTCACGTCCCCCTTGGCCTCGAGCAGCCCGATCCCGGCTCTCGCGAGCTCGGCGGCCTCGGCATCCCGGCCGGCGAGAGCGTGGACCTCCGCGCCGACGAGCCTCGACTCCGCACGGACGAACACGAAATCAGTGGAATCGGCGGCTTCGAGCGCCCGCGCCAGGAGCGTCGCGGCCGCGTCGTGGCGCCCGCCGTGCGCGAAGGCGGCGGCCTCGAGCTCGTCCGCATAGACGAAGTTGACGAGGTCGTCACGCGGGCTCTCCGCCCGCGCCCGCGCACAGAGCGCGGCGACTTCGGCGAAGCGATTCTGGAGATGCAGGCAGAGCCCGAGATTCACGGCCATCGTCACCGAGTACTGCCGATCGTTGAGCGTGTCCAGCTCGGCCAGGCCGGCGCGGGTCGCGCCCTCCCATGCCTCGAGGTCGCCCGCACGCTGCTCGATCCAGGCGCGGTGCATCGCGACGCTGGCCGCGCTGACGGCCATTCCGGCGGCACGGTAGGTGTCCCGTGCTTCCAGGTGCAGCGCCCGTCCGCCGTCGACCTCTCCTCTCATCGCGTAGAGCCTCCCCAGCGTGGTCTTCGCCCCCGCTTCGAGGAGTCCGGAGCTGCCGGCAGCCGCCTCGAGCTCCTGGACGCGTTCGATCGCCTCGTCGACGGGAGTCGGCCCGAAGACGTACGCGGAGCGGACGAGCCAGATGAAGTCGTCCGTGCGGCCGAACCTCCCCGAGCGCGCCGCCTGCTGGAGCCCCTGCTCACATGCCGACAGCGCCTCCGCGGCCCGGCAACGGACCCACACCTCACCGGCCCGACTCCACCAGTAGAGCGCAAGACCCTCGGCGTGGCCCGCGGCATCGAGCACTCCTCGCGCCTCCTCCAGCTCCAGCGCGCGCTCCTCTGAGCTGGTCCGGCCGTTCGTGAGGTAGTCGATCGTGTTGTCCACGATGGTCGCGATCGCGGCGATCACGGGGTCGCGGGCGGCCCGCGCCTCCGCCAGGATCGCGGCGGCCTCGCCCAGCTCACCGGACTCCCACAGCGCGAACGCCAGGTCGGGCGCGAGCACATGTCGGCGGTCGTCACCCAAGGGCAGGATGGCGACGGCGCGTCGCAGGAGCGAGCGCCCCGCGTTGTAGTCGGCACGGTCGAGGGCGGCACGTCCGCTCAGTCCGAGGTGCTCGGACCCTCGGCGTGCCAGGTCGAGCAGCGCCGGATCGGTGGCGCCGAGCTCGGATCGGTAGCGGTACGCCTGCTCGAGGTGATAGCCCACGATCTCGTCACGCTCGACGAGATCGTGGGTCGCGAGCCAGTCGGCGAAGTGCTCGTGCAGCTCGGCGCGTATCGCCTTCGGCAGGGACTCGTACGCAGCATCGCGGATGAGGAGGTGCCGGAAGCGAAATCCCTCGTCCTCCGGAAACTGTGGCGCGGTCGAGCGGATGAGCTCCTTGCGGACGAGAGTCGCCAGATGCGTCTCGACGCCGTCGCGAAGCGAAGGCGGCGCGAGCTCGGCAACGGTGCCACGGTGGAAGACCTCACCTTCGACTGCGCCGCGCTCCATGACGACACGGACGTCTCCGTCGAGCGAGTCGATCCGCGCCTGGAGGAGAGCTTGGATCGTGGGCGGCACCGCGATGTCTCCGTCTCCGCCGCGCTCACGCACCATTGCGAGCATCTCCTCGACGAAGAGCGGATTCCCGGCGGAGGCCGTCGTGATCCTGTCTTGCAGGTCGGCGTCGAGCGCTGTGTCTGAAGCGAGTGTGGCCATCAACTCGGCGCACTCCTCCGAGCCGAGCGGCTCGAGCAGCAGAGATGTGGCATTGAGCTTCCCTCCTCCCCAGCCAGGGCGCGCGTCGAGCAGCTCGGTCCTCGCAATGCAGAGCAGGAAGATCGGCGCGTCGCGTGAGAGGTCAGCGACGTGCTCGACGAGATCGATGAAGACGGGCTCTGCCCACTGCAGATCGTCGATGACGACGACCTGTGGTCGCAGGGCGGCGCGATCTTCCAGAAGTCGGCGGAAGGCGAGCTGCGTCTCGGGCGGAGACGTGCCGATCACGGACTCGGGCTCGACGCCGAGTGCGACGAGGATCTCGACGAGCGGCCAGTAGGTGATGCCCTCGCCGTACGAGAGGCATCGCCCGCGCAGTACGTCAGCCGTGCCACCTACTCGCTCCAGGAAGTCGGCGACGAGCCGCGACTTTCCGATCCCGGCTGGCCCGAGGAGCGTGAAGAGACGGCACGTCCTGTCAGCGACGGCGTCCTCGTAGTCGCGGAAGAGCTTCTCCCGCTCGCGCGCGCGACCGACGAGCGGGGTATCCGGGTGACGGGAGAGAGGCGCTGCGTCGCCGATCACGTCGACCAGCCGGAACGCGGCGACCGGTGCAGATTTTCCCTTCAACTCGAGAGGCTCCGTCGCATCGACGACGACGGCATCGCGGACGAGCTGGCGCGTCTCGGCCCCGATCAACACCTCGCCGGGCGGAGCTGCCTGCTCCAGGCGAGCGGCGACGTTCACGGCGTCGCCGGTGACGAGTGTCTCACCCTCGCCGCCGACCACGACCCCGCCGGTGTTCACGCCAATCCGAGCCTCGAGGTCGTGCGCGTCAATCGCCTCGCGCATCTCCCACGCCGCGCGCACCGCACGAAGCGCGTCGTCCTCGTGTGACGTCGGGATTCCGAAGACGGCCATGACCGCGTCGCCGACGAACTTCTCGACCTTCCCGCCGTGGCGCTCGAGAATCCAACGCAGATCCTCGAAGTACAGCCGCATGCGCGCCCGCAGGGCCTCGGGATCGGTCGACTCGCCGAGCGCCGTCGACCCGACGAGGTCGCAGAAGAGGACGGTGACGACCTTGCGCTGCTCGCGGGCGGGCTCCTGCGGCACGAGCGCCGCCCCGCAGGCGCTGCAGAAACGCGCGGTGGCATCGTTCTCGTGGCCGCAGCGGGGACAGCTGGTCATGCGCGGAGTCTAGGAGGGCTACGAGCGAACCGGGTGCCGCTCGGACAGCGCGTCGCGCGAGGTCCGAAGTGCGTCCGCAGAACGTCTTTGCGACCCTCGCCGCAAGCCGGACAGCCGGCGAGTGCGCTCCGCAGCGAGAGCTCGTGCGCTTCGGTCGGGGTCCCGTGGTCGTGCGACCTCGGATCGACGAACGCGGTCGAGGTGCGCGACCCGGAGTCGATCCGCACGAACGACGGCGTTCAGGCGACCTCGAGGCCGACGGACTCGAGGTAGGCCCTGAACTGCGCGGCTCCGGCCACGTCACCCTTCGCCTCGAAGATCTCGAACGCCTCCCCTGCGATCTGCGCCGCCTCGTCGTGCCGACCGGCGCGCGCGAGCGCCTCGGCACGAAAGACCCGGCTGTTCGTGCGCGGAAAGTGGAAGTCCGCAGTGTCGGCCAGCTCGACGGCCTTGGCGGTTCGCCGGTCTGCCTCGTCGTACTCGCCGCGCCGCGCGCTCATCAGCCCACCGACGAGCTCGAGCCAGACGAAGTTCGAGAGGTCGTCCACCCCGGTCGTCCTGCGGACCTCGTCGAGCAGCTCTTCGAGCTCAGCGTCGTCGGCGCCCAAGCGATACCGGCACTCCGCCAGCACCGCCGCGATAGTCGGGTAGAACGAGCTGTCGCCGATCGCACCGAGGATCTCGAGACCTTCGCGGAGAACGCGCTCTTCGGCAGCGAAGTCGCCCGCCCGGAACTCGACCTCGGCGTCGCCGAGCGTCAACCCGCCCGAGCTCTGGACGAGCCCCGCGTCGAGGTACGCCTGACGAGCGCCGCGGGTGAGCAGCTCGCGTGCGCGCTCGATCTCCCCCTTCATCGCATGCAAACGTCCGAGTGTCGACGACTGCGACGCCTCCTCGAGAAGGCTCAGCTCGCTTCCGCCGAGCGCGACGACGCGCTCGATCGCATCGTTCACCGGCGTCGGACCCTGGTAGTAGCAGTTGCGCAGCCGCGCCCGAACGCTGGCGGCCGGGCGCGAGCGGATGGCTCCGGCCCGGCCGAAATGCTCGAGCGCACGCTCGCAAGCTGCCGCGGCTTCGGAGGCACGGATCCGGAACCAGGCCTCCCAGGCGAGGCTCGACCAGTAGAGGGCGAGACCGTAGTCGTCGCCCGTGGACTCGAAGACGTCGCGAGCTTCGTCCCTCCACGACTCGCGCTGATCGAACGGCATCTCGTGCTGGCCGAAGATCGCCCACGTCGCCATCGTCACTGTCGCGCGGGCGCGCGTCCGTGGGTCGGCGGCCCGCGCCGCGTCCGACAGCACCGCCCACGCGTCCTCGGCGCCGGACTCGAACAGAGCGTCCGCGAACGCCGGGGCCAGAGCGAGCCGGGCTTCGTCGCCCTCCGGCAACAGGCTCGCCGCGCGGGCGAACAGAGCGCGACCGGCGTTGAAGTCTCCGCGCTCGAGCGCTCCTTCCCCCGCCGCCGCGAGATGTGCCGACGCGCGCCGTGCCAGCTCATCGAGCGCAGGGTCGGAGCCGTCGAGCTCGGCGCGGTAGCGCTGCGCCTGCTCGAGGTGGTACCCGACGATCTCATCGCGCTCGAGCAGGTCGTGCGTCGTGAGCCAGTCGGCGAAGCGCTCGTGCAGCTCGGCTCGCGTCGCCTTCGGAAGCGACTCGTAGGCCGCATCGCGGATCAGGAGGTGCCGGAACCGAAAACCCTCGTCGCTCGGGAACGTCGGGGACGTCGTGCGGATGAGCTCTTTGCGGACCAGCGTCTGCAGGTGCGACTCGACGGCCGGGCGAACGGGATCGGGAGAGAGAACCGCGACCGAGCCGCGGTGGAACACCTCGCCCTCGACGGCGCCGCGTTCCATGACCAGCCGGACGTCGTGGTCGAGCGAGTCGATACGGGCCTGCAGCAGCGCGTGGATGGTCGGAGGAACGGCGATGTCGCTCCCACCGTCGGCATCCCGCACCATCGCGAGCATCTCCTCGACGAAGAGCGGGTTGCCCGCAGAAGCCGCGGCGATCCGGTCGCGTAGCCCGGCGGGGAGCGGCGCGGCGCCGAGACGGTCCATGAGCTCCGCGCACTCGGCAGCCTCGAGCGGCTCGAGCAGGAGCGAGGTGGCGTTGACCTTCCCTCCGCCCCAGTCGGGACGCACGTCCAGAAGCTCCGTGCGCGCGACGCAGACGAGGAAGATCGGCACGTCCCGCGAGAGGTCTGCGACGTGCTCCACGAGGTCGACGAAGACCGGCTCAGCCCACTGCAGGTCGTCGATGACGACGACCTGCGGACGCTCGCCCGCCCGCTCCTCCAGCAGCCGCCGGAACGCGAGCTGGGTCTCCGGCGGCGAGCTGCCCATCACCGACTCGGGCTCGACCCCGATCGCGACGAGGATCTCGACGAGCGGCCAGTACGTGATGCCCTCGCCGTACGAGAGACAGCGGCCCCGCAGGACGTCACCGCCGTCGCCGACCCGCTCGAGGAAGTCGGCGACGAGCCGCGACTTGCCGATTCCCGCGGGGCCGAGGAGGGTGAAGAGCCGGCACGTCCGGTCGGCGACCGCGTCCTCGTAGTCGCGCCAGAGCCGTCGGCGCTCGCGTTCGCGTCCGACGAGCGGCGTGTCCAGATGTCGCGCGAGCGGGGCCGCGTCCCCGATCACCTCGAGCAGACGGAACGCCGGGACCGGCTCGGCCTTTCCCTTCAGCTCGAGCGGCTCCGTCGGTTCCACGACGACAGCGTCGCGAACGAGCTGCCGGGTCTCGGCACCGATGAGCAGCCCACCGGCCGGCGCAGCCTGCTCCAGGCGGGCGGCGAGGTTGACGGCGTCCCCGGTCACGAGCGTCTCCCCTCCGCCCACGACGACCTCGCCCGTGTTGATCCCGGTTCGCGCCTCGAGCCCGTGCTCGTGGATCGCCGCGCGCATCTCCCAGGCCGCGCGAACCGCGCGGAGCGCATCGTCCTCGTGCGAGACCGGGATGCCGAAGACGGCCATGACCGCGTCGCCCACGAACTTCTCCACCTGTCCGCCGTGGCTCTCGATGATCGCGCGTAGCTCCTCGAACGTGCGCGCCAGCCGTGCGCGCACGACCTCGGGATCGGTGGACTCCCCGAGCGCCGTCGACCCGACGAGGTCGCAGAAGAGGACCGTGACGACCTTGCGCTGCTCTCGCATGCCGCGAGCAGTCTAGGAGCGGACGGGCTGCAGCTCGGACAGCTCGATGTCGTCCGCGAGCGTCGCCGCGAAGATCGCGTCGAAGCGCCCGGCGCCGACCTCGCGGACGGAGGCTGCCCCGGCCGCGACCGCGGCGCGGATCGCGTCGTCGGGGGAGCGCTCGTCTCCGACGGCGGCGAGAAACTGCGCGAGCAGGACGTCGCCGGAGCCGACGCCCGAGACTGGATCGACGTGTGGCGAGAACGCCCGCAGGCGCTTCGTCTTGCGCCCGAAGCGCATGCGGGCGAAGCAGCCGTTCTCGAGCGTGATGAGCACGTTCCGCGCCCCCATCTCCGCGATTGCGTCGAGCGCCATGAGGAAGTCGTCGTCGTCCTCGAGCTCCTGGCCGACGAGCTGCTCCGCCTCGCGCTGGTTCGGCGACACGAGGAACGGGCCTGCCTCGACGCCGAGCCGCAACGGCTCGCCCTCGCTGTCGAGGACGACTCTGACGTCGCGTCGCGCGAGGTCGCGAACCGCGTCGGCATAGAACGTCGTGGCGACCTTCCGCGGCAGCGAGCCGGACAGCACCACGAAGTCCGCTCCTCGCGACAGATAGTGCAGCTTCTCCATGAGCATCTCGAGCTCGTGCGCCGTGACCTCGGGGCCCCACTCGTTGATCTCCGTGTGCGTGCCCGCCGTCGGATCTACGACCGCGGTGGAGGTGCGCGATTCGGCGGCGATGCGCACGAAGTCGTTGAGGATCGACTCGGAGGTGAGCTCCTCGATGATGCGAGTCCCCGTGCGTCCGCCCGCGAGCCCGGTCGCGACCACGGGCACGTCGAGGATCTTCAGCGCCCGCGCCACGTTGATCCCCTTCCCTCCGGCGAGGGTGACGACGTCGCTCGACCGGTGGCGGAAGCCGATCTGGAAGACCGGCACGGTGAGCGTCCGATCGAGGGCGGCGTTCGTCGTGACGGTGACGATCACGTGACCAGGCCCCAGAGGTTGTGGGCGGTCTGCGTCACGTACCACTTCGACTTCGCCCACAGCCCGGCATCGGAGACGCCGTCGGCGGCGACGAGGGGTGCCGCGGCGACGAGGCGATTCCCGTCGTACACCTCGACTCGCCCGAGCCTTGCTCCCGTTGCAACCGGCAACGTGAGCGCGGTCGGCGCGACCACGCGTTCGACGAGCGGCCGGCCGATCCGGATCGAGCGGGCGATGCTGCGCGGCACGACGAGCTTCACGTCGGGTTGCCCATACCCGGTCTCGGCCGTGGCGTAGACACGCGCACGATCGATCACTTGGACGGGACGGTACTGGTCGAGGCCGTACGTGAGGAGCTCCTGCAGCGCCTCGTTCCGCGCTGCGCGCGAGTTGGTTCCCAGGACGGCTCCGTACACGGTCGTGCCACCGCGCTCCGCAGCCCCCGTCTCCGACCACCCCGCGTCGTGCGTGTGCCCGGTCTTGCCGGCGACGAGCGGCGCCCAGGTCGTAAGCAGGTCGTCCGTGCTCGCGAACGTGCGACTGCCCGGGAGCGTGACGCTCGAGCGGGAGAGCGCGTCGCGGATGAACGGAATCCCGAGCGCGTAGCGCACGAGTGTCGTGACGTCCCGCGCGCTCGAGACGTGTCCTCGCTGGTCGAGCCCGTGCGGATTCTCGAAGGTGGTGTCGTTCAGCCCGAGCTCTTCGGCCTTCGCGTTCATCAGCTCGACGAACCGATCGGCGGATCCGTCCCCGACGTGAAGCGCGAGCGCCTCGGCGGCGTCGTTGGCGCTCGGGATCAGCATGGCGCGGAGGAGCTCGGCGACCGTGAGCTCCTCGCCCGCGCGGAGGTACACCGTCGACTCGCCGATCCTCGCGGCGTCGGGGCTGACGCGGACGACGTCGTCCAGCTTCGCGTGCTCGAGGACGACGATCGCGGTCATGAGCTTCGTGATGCTCGCGATCGCGCGTGAGCTCATCTCGTCGTGGCGTGCGAGCACGTCCCCGTCGTCGCCGACGAGGTACCACGCAGCGGCCGGAATCCGCGGCTCCGACGACTGGGCGCCGGCGGTCGAGGCCAGCACGAAGGTCGCGAGCGCGGCGACGAGAGCGACGGCGGCGAGCACTGCTCTGCGCATCAGCGGGCGAAATCTACTCGTCCGCGGCTACCAGCCGGCGGCGGCCCAGACCTGGGCGGCAAGGTTCTGCGCCTCGTTCCCCGCCGCCGCGCGCCAGTCCGCCTCGCCGTCGCGATACGCGTAGATCACGGAGCGCGACGCGGTCACGAGCGCGCTCGCGGGCCCGGCCGTGAAGGCTCGGGCGACGTCCGCCGGCGTCGCGCCTTGCGCGCCAACTCCCGGAAGCAGCATCGGCGAGAGCGGGAGTAGGCGTCGCGCCTCTGAGACAGCCCGAGGATGCGTTGCGCCCACGACCGCACCGATGCTCGACATGCCCTTCGCCCCGACGAGCGGCCCGCTCCACTCGTTGACGAGCTCGGCGACGTGGTGCCAGAGCGGCCGGCCGTCCGACATGGCCAGGTCCTGGACGTCGACGGCACCCGCGTTCGAGGTGCGGACGAGGAAGAACACGCCGGCGCC